>CAYITV010000001.1:0-29841 GCA_964366285.1 Candidatus Woesearchaeota archaeon
AACTACTCATGACTTTAAATATTTGTCGCTTCACCTACAACACTCTCTTGAATACCTTGAATAACAATCCAGGCATCACACATCATAAACTTATGCATCATCTCCGTGTTATAAAAGAAGCTTATCCAGAACTTAATAATGTCTATTCCAAGGTCCTTCAATGCGAGAACTCCAAACTCTTCTCCAACCTGAAATCCCTGTCCCAACGCAAGAAACAGGGCAAAAAGGTTGGCAAGCTTCGCTTCAAAGGACAAGGCTTCTTCAAGACTTTCACATACAACCAGAGTGGCTTCAAAATCATCCAAAGAGATACAAGATACGATCTTCTGCATCTGTCAAAGGTTGGCAATATCCTGATGATCATGCACCGCTCCATCGAAGGAACAATAAAGCAAATCACCATCAAGCACCATCTCTCAGGTAAATGGTATGCTTCTGTTATTGCAGAGACAGAATGCAAGATTCATCAGCACCAATCACAGAATAAGATAGGCATCGATGTGGGTTTGCTCAATTTCACTGTTGATAGCAATGGTCATAAAACTGCCCCTCCAAAACATCTTCATCGTTCCCTTGAGAAACTTAAGCGCCAGCAGCAAAGACTTTTCAGAAAGAAGAAAGGCTCCAAAAATAGAAACAAACAAAGAATCAAGGTTGCCAGAGTCCATGAAAAGATTGTCAATCAGCGCAATGATTTTCTACACAAGCTTTCTCATTACTACACCACAAATTATTCCCTCATTGCAGTGGAAAATCTTGCAGTTTCTTCTATGATTCAACATCCTTGTCTCTCCAGATCAATTGCTGATGCTTCTTGGTCCAGGTTTATCCAGATGCTGTGCTGCAAGGCTGAAAGAGCTGGCGGTATAGTGATGAAGGTTGAACCAAAAGGAACAAGCCAATATTGTTCACAATGTGGCAACAGAGTCAAAAAGTCATTGCAGGAACGAATCCACCAATGTAGCTGTGGATTAGTAATTGATAGGGACCACAATGCTGCTATTAATATATTGAAACGAGCGCTAGGGCAGGAACTGCCCGAAGTCATGCCTGTGGAGATTGAACCTCTACCCATCAGAACCACGGTTCCGATACCTCCTTCTGAAGGGCAAGTTCAGTTCATGAAGCAGGACGCTCAGCCCTTTAGGGTTTGAGTAGTTCACAAATCTTCGTTTTTGAGCCTGAAAAGCACAGTGACGCGGTATAGGTCCCTGCTGGTCTGCCTATCTCTTGTGTGCAAGGCACGCGATAGTTTCAATGTGCCTGGAAAAACCTGCTTTAATTTCTTTCCCAAAGCCATGGCTGCGTGATTAGATGAGATATAGATGTCAATGCCAGTCTTTAGTTTTTCTATCTTTGAGATTGTTACGTGCTCCTTGTTTTTAAGGTAGTCCAAGGTGTAATTCACTAATCTATCTTCTGCAGGCCTAAGTTGTATGATTGCCTGGTAATAATTGGCATGCTTCTGGTTAGACTGAGAATGACTGCGCATGCGGGATGCCTCCAATGTCTATGACATTTTCTTTTGAGATGATTCCTGCCTTCAATCCTGCTGCGACAGATTCCTTTCCTATAAGGTTTACGTTTGCTGATTTCTTCAGGATTTCAATTATTTCTGATTCTGACTTCTTTTCTCCCTTGTAGAAGCTTTCTGATATCTTAATCTGCAGGTTATTTCCTCTTATTGTCTTGCCTAGAAGATTTTCGTCGCAGACTGCAACAACCTCGCGGATTCCATAATCGGTATTTGTCCCATGAATCTTTATGTACATCTAGCTCTTTCCTTTTACTGGCTGCTTAGCTCCGCATGCAGTGCATTTCATGAATGTAACTCTGTCTTCCCTGATCAGCTGCGTGTCTGGCTTGTGGCATTCCCTGCAAAGCACAAAATCATTGCAATATCTGATAATCTTTTCGTTGATTAATGCTGATGAGAGTTTTCTTCCCAGAACTAATCTTGGGCCGTCTATCACTGCCGGAGTTGCCAGCTCTCTTTGTAGGAATTTTATGATTTGCTCCTGAGGTCTTCCTAAAGCAGAGCATATCTGGGCAAAATTTGTTATTACTGTCTTGTTTCCCTGGACATGGCCGATTACTGTTGGAATTTCGAAGCGCTCTGACTGCTTTGTGATTTCTGGAAGGCCTTTCTTGGCTTTTTCTAGCAACTGCTCGTAATTGTATTTTTCCATGTGAGAACTTAAAAAAGGAGCTTATTTAAAGGTTATTATTAAAAACGAGAACTAAAGTATCTTGTAATGCCCAGGCTTGTTCTGGTAAATATCATTATTTTTCAACAGTTCCAGGATGGATTTTTCAACCTCTTCCCTTGTGAGATGCAATGAGATCATGATATTATCGACAGATATGCCATCTTCTGATTTTCCTATTGATGACAGGATTTGCTGCGACATCTCTGATGATGGTTCAGGGATTGTCTGCACCTGGACTGGCGGAAGGACTGGAGCATCTTCAACGGGCATTTCCTTTCTGATCGGCTTTATAACAGTTGACGGAGGCTCGCCGACATACTTCAGAAGCTCCAGCCTGCGGACCTTTCCCCAGGCGAGGTTAGTTAATTTCTTAACAATTTCCGGGAGTATATAGATATCACCGTTGTATTCCCTGACCTTGCCGATTACCATGATGAGGTCACCAAGAGAGAGCTCGTTTATAATCTTTATATCATCCTTAAATGACTTAACCTGTATTGTTGAAGATCCGTCATCGATTGTAACAGAGGCATGAGCCTTGTCTTCGCTTACGAATGTTTCAACTACGTTGCCTATTAGATTAACGCGGGTTATTTGAATATTATTGAATGTGATATAATTTGGAGAGAATTCTTCAGTGGACTTGGTGTATGGACTGGAATGAATATTAGCTATCCATAACTTGTATGCGGTTTGACGTTGTTGCATTTTTAGATCTTGGATATCCAGCCACGCCTCGGTTCATATATTTCACCCTCTCTTTTTAACTTCTCTATTATTTCCTCAACCTGAGCTTCTGTTATGTTCTTTTCCGAAGCTTCTGATGTGATATCTTCGATAGGAATTACCTTCTTGCCGCGGCCTTCTATCTCGCTGATAATATCGCGGATGATGACAATCTTGTTTCTTGTTGAAGCTGGAATGCCTGTTGAAATCCTGTCAATATCAATCTGGCCTGTCTCATGATCAAAGCCAACCTGCATAAGGCAGTAACGCAGGATAGAAATTGCTTTCTTTGCATCGCTTCTTGCCACTTTTTGAGACAGTCGGACTCTTGCAGAGCCTTCTGCCAGCCTGACTAGCGCTTCCAACTGACGTGCTGAGATTGGGATCGGCCTTATGCCTTCATCCCCTGATGAGCCTGAATTCCTTAATGTGACATAGAATTCTTTTATCTCTTCAACAGCTCCAGGAGTTAATTTTGGATGAATCTTCTGCCTGACATATGCCACATATCTTTTCAATAGGTCAATTGGGATTTCTGGCTTGATATTTTCTGCGTTTTGCTGCGTTTCAAGGACATGGGTTGCTATCTTTGTGTCCTTGTCCTTGTTTGGAAGGTCGCGAACCGGGAAGATAAGATCGAAACGATTGATTAATGTTGGCGGCAGATCGATCTGCGATGCTATTGGCTGGTAAGGATCGAATCTTCCCAACTTTGGATTTGCTGCTGCAAGAACTGAAGTCCTTGCGCGAAGAGTTGCCTGGATGTTTGCTTTCGAAATAGTTACGGTGTTATGAAGAACCAGTCCTTCGCTGATGAAAGTCCTTGTAGGCTCTACAGTTACATCATATACCCACTTGCTATCGGCATTTTCGGTTATTTTTACATTTTTTATTTTAATTAATCTTATATCTCCATCTATAAACTCTTTTAGAGCATGAACCTTTTTATTGATGGCCTGAATCTTTTGCCGCCCTATAGCTTTTATCAGTTTTATCATTGATAATTCCTTGTTTGGTTGCTTTTCATAGTTATAAATTGAAGATGCCGTAATATGCATTGCCCGAGCAAGTTCTTTTGTTGTTATGTTCAAAGTTCTTCTTATGTTTCTGCTTTTTTTACCTGCATTGATTTTTCTCTCGCATTCTTGCATTTTCTTCTCGATATCTGCAATATATCTTTGAATGGTTTCTCTGTGCGCATTCTGATTGTTTACCATGTTATTGTACAGGTAACCATCACATATCTTAAGATCCTTCAGTATCCCATATACTTCACGCACTGTTGATAATGGCAAGACGTCTCTGTCGTTGTTTTTACTGTTACTTTTTGCAATAATTTTTCGTATCTTGTTCAATCTTGTATCATCTTCTTCGACAACATCATCATAAAATTTTTCCAAGCTTGTTTTACCTGAAAGAATTACCTTGTAGCATGCCCTGCCAGCTGATACATCTCTAGAAATATAAGAGTATATCCCATTTTGGAGCAGAATATCCTGATAATCTTTTGCCAGATCTCTTGATGCGGTCCTGTACCCTATGCGATTCTTGTCAACAAGCCCGTCTCCTTTGAATGCAGTTCTTAAAAACTCTTTTTTAAGTGGGATTTCTAATCTTCTTACAATGTCACTGACTTTCTTTTTGGGGGCTTTTTGAGTCAAACCCATGAAGTTTTTCCTAAAAAAACTATAAAGAGGAATAGAGGAAATTCCGTATGTGGTCAGATCTTTTGTCGCGTGGTCTGTTTGATAGGCATATCGCACATTTTTGTTAACTGCAGTATTAAAGAGGTTTGACAAGAGATCATGAGACTCTGCATTAATGTGCTGTTCTGTATTAGAAACGCCTATCTCTGCATAGCTATGCTCAGGATTATAATACGAATGACCTTCAGATGCCAAATAACCTAAGAACCTGGAGAATTGCCCGTCAACTGTTGATGGAAAGGAGATGATTTTGTGAGATGTTTCTTCTGGCATGATAAGCAATGGTTTTTGCGTGATTGTCGGCAGTATTCTTGGTGATGGGGCTAGCATGCCTTCCTTAAGATATTGCGCTTCTATCTCCTTTATCCCATTGTCATATACGAAAACGGGATGCTCTGGAGTGACAGTAATCTTTCTTCCATTGCTGTAAGTTATTTCTACAAATTTTGAAGGCGCCTTATGGCGGCTAATTTTTTTTACATCTATTGGGAAGATTTTTTTAAAGTCAGTTGTTAGAAGCTTAAGATTTTTCACTGCCATGAGCTCGCAATCATCAATTCTTTTTATTCTATTTTTATTTTTTTCCATGATGGAGTCAACAAACTCTCCAATTTTTCATGTTGTGCCATCTGCAAAGAGAATTTCTGTCTTGGCATGGTACGACTGCTGCGCCATCGCTTCATGCAACGCAGACGTATCCTCTTCTGTCATCTTGTCCATTTCATCGAGACAGTTATGAACAATGATTCCGCCTGCAACAAAATTGTGATGATGCGGAACGTAAAGGTCGTAGACATACCCTTTATATTTTGTTTTTTTGATTGTGTGTATCTTTTCTAAGCAATAATCTCTCTTGCACAGCATACTTATCTGCTGCTGAAGATTTGTATTTACCATATCTCCCAGCTTTTCTTTTATTTTCAAGAGCTGCGTACGTGATGGCTGCATGATTCCATTTTTATACCTATAGATAGTACTCCATACTCCCTTTTGCACTAAGGCAGATGTGTTTGTTTTTGCAAGCTCTTCAGCGATATGCACAACAGGGAATGATGGGATCTTATCACTCTGAGATTGTATGTCCTTTATTTTGGCTATTTTTTCCCATTTCTGGGCCTTGATTGAATATTTCTCTATTTCTCTCTTTAGAGATGCAACATCTTCTCTTCCAGTGACAAGAAGCATGTTGTTTCTCCTTGATTTTCTGATGGTGGCATAGCAATCGAACCTTTTTAGCAGCAAAATCAAGTTACGGTAGCTATCCTTGTTTAATCCAAGATCAAATTCCGCATGCTGTACTAGATATTGTTTATTATGTTTTCTTCCTCTTTTTGTACCGATGTAGCCATCTGTGTCTGTACAACCTGCAACAAAACCTCTGATAACCTCATCGTTGAACATAAACGCATTGCCAAGATTATTTTTCGTGAATGTTTGGTAGAGAAGACCAAGCAAATTACTTCCGTAGAAGATGTCATATGATACCCCAGACTTTACTTCCATTCCATTGATTATGGCGGTTCTTGGTTCAGTGCGATAAAAAGAAGGATTCCTGAAAAAAACGTTCTTCCAGCATTTCATCAGTTGATTAATATAAGACTGATGTACGCTTGCTTGGCGAATATGGAGCTGGCTTCTCCTCTTTGTGATGGCTGCGTAACCATCGCCCAATATGAATCCAATGACGTAAGCAAGTTCTGGGGTTATCTTTGTTATTTTGAGGCGTTCCCCCTTATGCTTTCGTGCGTAGCATAAATTTTTGTTCTTCCATTTTTCCTCTTCTCCTAGAGCGCAAATGATTTTTCTAAATGTTTCCATCGACATCTGCTTTCCGCCTGATAGAACATGACGATCGAGATTAAAGATACGATTAGCATTGGATAATCTTCTGTATTTTTCAATGATGCTTTTTATTAGTTCTTCTTTTTCATCTTTATCGAGATTAATTTTCCATGAGCCTGGAACAAGATCGAATATCATAATTTCCTTATCGTAAGAGGGCAGTTTTAGCGGCGCGATAACTGTGTCGCCTTTTTTCAGGCGATGCGATTCTATCCAATTCCCGTCACTTCCTGAGAGCAGTTGGTGATTTGGCGTTACCTTGACTGTTAATCCGGAATCAAAAGTAAGCGTAAGCAATTTTCCTTTGTAGTATCTTCGCCCTATTCTTAGAGTTTTGCCATTGACGACTGAATATTTCTCCTTGTGAAAGCATGGCAATTCGCCATCTAATTCCATTGCTTCTATTTTTTTTCCTTTTACTTTTGCGACATACGTCGCTTCTTGTTTCATAATATCCTTTATTTTTGTTATTTTTCCATCTAAGACAATAGAAGTGTCTGGATGCAAACATAGAAATCCGCCGTTTGCCAGGACAATAGCACCCGCTTCCAAAGCCCATCCCTTGAGGAATTCATCCTTGACAACGGCAGCTGTGATGCCTGCGGACGAGGCTGATCTGCCTGCAACATAACGGGCTTTGGGAGCTGCCTTGGCCATGTATACCAACATGCTGCTTTTAGCTGCACCTGGATCACCAACCAACAAGATGTGGATGTCTCCTTTTGTTACAGTGCCGTCGCCTTTTTCCTTTCTAACGCCGCCCATCAACTGCAGAACTAAGGCCCCTTTTATGTCTTCATGGCCATAGATGGAAGGAGCGATGGAATTTATTAGTTTTTGATAGACTCTTGGGTCATTAGCAAGCTGTTTTATCTGCTGCTCGTCTTCTGGAGTAATCTGGATGTCTTCATATGTTTCTTCTATCGGCTCGATGTTATTTGCATCTGCAACAAGATCAAACCTTGTTAATTGCGTACCGCCGGGAGCCTGGATCGGGACTTCTTTTATTACGCCGATGATGCGAACCTTTGCTCCTGGTGTTGTGCGCTTTTCCATCTTCGGTTCGACAAGATCTTCATGCAAAAATGTAGACAAACGCTTCGGCTGCTCTCCTCCTTCCAGGGCTTCAGGGGATTCTTCAATTACCAAACGCTGTGCATCAACAAGGTCCTTTGAGACCAATCTGAATCTTCCTCTTCTGCCGCATGAACATCTTGATGGCTCCCGGAATTTCTGCTCAATCTGTGGAATTGTTATCATGTTTGCACATGAAGGGCATTCGAATTTTGTTGATACTACCTGAGGGCGGACGTCTGATGCCTGGCGCACAAGACCTTCCAAGACGATGAGCTTGTTTATGTGCTCGCTTCTTATGTCGCGAATCTTGACATTGAAAGAAGGAGGAAGATCTTTCAACCTTACGCGCATGTTTATCTTTTCTGCGATGTTGAACTGCTGGATTGCTATCTCAATTGCCTTTAATGCCTCTTCAGGCTCATTCATGACATATTCTGACAAGTCAGGATCGAACTTTAATAGGTCTGAAAAGGATATAACAAGCGAACGTTCGCCTTTGAGAATCAAGGAATGAAGTGTGTTCAGGTAGTGCGCTTCAATAAACTCCTGAAATTTTGCTATCTGCTCTTGGACATCAACCACTTTTTATCCCCCGTGGTCGCAGAGAACGCTGAGGTTGTTTATATGTTTTATTGAGATTGAAAAGGATTATTACTCTTTAGTTACCTTTTTCTCTTTTGCAGAATTTTTTTTTGTCTTTTGCAGGACTTTCACCAGCTTGTCTACAGCTTCCCTGAGCTTAGACTCAGATCTTGTGCCTGTGCAGACAATCTTTCCGTTGCTAAAGAGCAGGAATGTTGCCTTTGTTCCTTGGAGTTTATAGACCAAACCTGGAAATTGTTCTGGCTCGTACTCTGTGTTTTCAAGCTCTAAAGCCAAGGCATTGAGATTTAGGTCCATGCCTATAGAACCTGAGGCAACCATGTTCTGAACCTGGATTTTTGGCTCGACTGTGATCTTTACCTTGATTTTTTCGATGTTTTGGATTATTTTCTTGATTGATTCGCGGACTTTAGCCATGGATCTGGCGCCAGTGCATACTATTTTTCCAGAGCTGAAGATAAGGGCGGATGTCTTTGGCTCCTTGATACGCATGACAAGGCCTGGGAATTGTTCTGGGTTGTATTCTGTATTTGGCAGGGCCTCTGCAAGCTTGATTAAAGGAATGTCTTTTTCCAATGAAGAAGAAACAACAATGTTAACTATTTTGATTTCGCGTTTTGATTTTTTAGGCATATTAACCCCCCCTTTCTTTCTTTATAAAGGGGATGCAGGGTTTATAAAGGTATTTATAAAGGAATGGCTACTTTAAGATTACATCTGGACTAGTTTAGCTGTTTTTTATTGAGAAAAAGAAAGTGTACACGACCCATCTCGTGTGGAAAAGTCATTGATCATGCATTCATATACCCACGCATAAATGCCTCTTCTGATGCGGAGATTTCATCATCTTCCAGGAGAGTTTCAATCTCGTGATCGGTGTAAAAGTCGTCTTCTCCCATGTAGTTATCATTGTAATCTTGTTCTCGCAGTCTTCGCCTGATTTCCATAACTGTCACCTCCATGTTGTCTTGTGTCTTTCCCACAAATCTTTATTGTTATTCCCATCAAAATACTGGTCTATCTTCACATAAACCACCTCGCTTAATCTGTTGATATGGCTCTTTACCCAAGAATTCTTTACCCAAAAATTGATGCCAGCTTATTGATTATCTTTTGGAATATGGTTGGCTGCTGATGAATTGGCAGGCATTTTCCATCTGCAATGATGTTGCTGTTGCATTCGTAACTGAATTGAGCAGATTCACCTGCTTCTTTTTGCTTCTTGATATTTCCATCAATATCGCAGTATGATGGGACATCATTCAAACGTATTCTTGTCCTTTGCTGAAGGCATGCGTTGAATCCTGAGTTAGCATAACATAATCCTGGCTCGCATTTATTTGAATCTTTGGATTTTTGCCTTGCCTTCTCGTCCCTAATTATCATTAAATCTGCCTGTGTCTGGTCAATCTCTTTCTGTGTTGCCTTTCTCTTAACAGGTTTTTCAATTATTACCTGATTTTCTATTTCTTGAGCCTGCATATCTTCAATTTGCTGCTGCTTTTCAGTCATTTCTTCCTGGGTTGACTTTTGAGCTGCATCTGGAATATCCTGCGGCTGCGATGGAATAATTTCTGCAATCTTCATCCCAAATTTCACATTACCTGATGCCGGCAAGTCGATTACAGTTATTATTGACTGCTCTGAAAGCGTGTAGATGCTGCCTTTCTTGATAACGTCTGTCTTTTCCTGCTGGCCTGAATCAGATGTTATAGTGAACATGACACCCTCATGCTTTGGATCTTTGACAGCTTCCAATGTGAATGATTTTCCATTGATTTCATACCTTTTCTTTTCAGCAGAGTTTGCATCCTGGGAGACTGACAGCGAGTCAATAGCATCATAGCTTTTCTCTTCGATTGTCCCTGTTTTAGGCGTGACAACCAATGAGCACTTATCCTTGGCTGCAGACAAAGCTTGTATGTAAAGCTGGCCAAGCTCTACGACAGATCCTACCTTGATACTCTTCTCATTTAGCTTGTCGACCCTTATCCTGCAGTAACCGCCATTCTCATTATTCGCATTCTTCAGTCTGATGATATTATCACCAATATTTATTGATGAACCTTCATTGATGCTTGTTATGTCTGCAAGCGCAGGCTGGATCGACGCTAACATGGCAAGGAGCAGGAAGGAGATGCTCATTAAAGCGATGTTTCTCCTTCCTTTCGGGGCTTGCGGCATTCTCATACGGTTTTTTCTCCTTCTTGATATTTAGTTGTTATTAGGTGTGTGGTGTTTAAAGGTACACCACAACCTGATGGGTAAAGACATCAGGTCTGTTAGCTGGACGGGTATAAATATCTTGGGCGGACCTGCCGTTCTTTTCAAGGGTCCATCCAGGACCAGATCAAAAAACAAGGCTGAAATCCGGTCCGTTTTTGTTAAGGAGCTCATTTTTGCATGAACCAGCTGCTTAATTTGATGCTCTTTGAAACATCTGTGACATCAATGGACACGATCTTCCTTGACCTCAGCGAGTCAAGTATCCTGATAAGGGATGTTTTTGGGATCTGGGTGCCATGGCGGATTTTTCCCTGCGTGGAAATGCCATTGTTGTCCAAAAGGAACTGCACAACCAAACGCTCGCGGTTGTTAAGCGTCGGAAGGATATGCTTGACGCGCTGGGGGAGCGAGGATTCCTTTGGTTTTTTGGCAATCCTTCTTGATAATCTATTATTATTCCTCTGCTGCGGCTCTATCTTTTCTAATGCTGCTGGTTCTTTGACTTGGAAAGCGGACTCATGGCGCACGAAAAACCAGTATGCCAATCCCGCAGCAAAAATTGCCAAGAGAATTATCATGGCAAATAATGTGAATGATGAATCTAATGAGCTTGAAGTCGTTTCATCTTCAAGCTTAAGCCTGATTGCCTCGAAATCGCCGCGATTGAATGCGAGATGCTGCTGCTCAAATGAATCCTTGTATGAAGCTGTGATGATGCAATTTCCTGTCGGCACTGCCTGGATCGTAAACGCACCGAACTTGTCTGTCTTTATCTGCTCAATTGGCATGAAATCCTTGTCGCAATTTAATTTTATCTCCGCCCCTTCCAAGAGATTATCCAGCTTGTCAACGACTGTGCCGCGGATTGATGCTATTGGAAACAGGTAGATTATCTCTTTATTGCTTTCTGATACTGTAAACTTCTCAAACGCGTAGTAATCTTTCCCTTCTGTCTGGGCTTCATCTGCAATGAAGACTAGTTCGTACTCGCCGCTATTCAAGTAGATGCTTGCCATGTTTGTGTTGAGATATTCTGTTATTGACAATTCCTTGCCTGTCAAAATGTTCTTTTCATTAATCTTGAGGGTTACATTCGTTATGTTCCTGTCTGTCCCGACTTCATTAAGCGCGTAGACTAGATGATACGATTCTTGAGCATCTGCTGCAAGAGACAAGAACATGACAAGAGATGCAAATGCAAGAATAATTATGCTATGTTTTCCTGAATGCGATAATGAATTGCTCATTTTTTATCTTTACCCTCTCGAATATCTTCTCCTGTGCTGCTTTTCCCCAGGTTATTGATGATGCACCTACCTTTTCCTTAATCTCTTTTTCAAATTCCTTCAGGTCATATGCTGACTCAATGAAGAGGACAATCCTATCCTCTTTTTTTAACTGCGATTTCTTCCTTAAATCCTGGATTCTTCTTGTGAGCTCGCGGAGGTAACCTTCCTTTTCAAGCTCCTGAGTTATTTTTGTATCTAAAACAACCTTGAGCTGACCTTCCTTTTTCATGATGACATTCTTAACATTCACTTCTTCTGCGATAAGCTTGATGTATTCCTTGCCGAGATTGCAACCAGCAACTTCCAGCTTATTCAAGACCTGCCTGACAGATATTTTTGCCTTAGAGCGTTCTTCAAGAGCCATGCTGACAATCTCCCTGGTCTTGTCCATGTCTGCATTAAGCTTTTCAGATATCAAGGTGCTGTCAAAAGCAGGCCAATCTTCCAGATGAACAGATTCTTGAAGCTTCTTGTTTTCTGACCTGAAGTTCTGGTAAATCTCTTCTGAAATAAAGGGGGCTATTGGCGCTATGAGCTTTGCCATGGTAACAAGCACATATGCAAGCGTATTTATTGCATCTTCTTTTTCGCTTGTGGAGAAACGCTCCCTGCTTCTTCTGACGTACCACAAGGATATATCGTCTATACATGATGAGATTGAACTGCAGGCAGATATTGCATCATAATCCTCAAATGCATTTGTCACATCCCTGATTGTCTTGTTAATGATGCTGATAATCCACCTGTCAAGGACGTGCTTGTTGCCAGGCTTGTTGAATATTGCATTGCCCTTGCCATACATCTGGTAGAACTGCATGATGTTGTAAAACAGCATCATAACCTTCCTATAGACTTCTTTCACGTTGTTTTCATTAAAATTCAGGTCTTCTGCGCGCATCAATGGAGAATTCATCATGTAGAAGCGGAGAGAATCAGCGCCATACTTGTCAAATATCTCATGCGGATCTGGAAAATTGCCCTTTGACTTCGACATCTTTGAACCATCTTCTGCCAATATTGTTCCAGACACTACGACATTCTTGAATGGAGGCTTGTCAAACAGCAGCACAGAGAGGACGTGCATGTAATAAAACCATGTCCTTACCTGAGGCACGTATTCTGAAACAAAGTCAGCGGGAAAGTTCTGCTTGAACCATTCTTTGCTGTCAAACGGGTAATGCTTTGCTGCATATGGCATGCTTCCTGATTCGAACCAGCAATCAAGGACTTCTGGAATCCTGTCAATTGGCTTTTTGCATTTATCACACTTGAGATGGATTGTGTCCATGACATGCTTATGCAGGTCGATGTCTTTTCCAATCTTCTCAACTGCCTTTTGTCTAAGCTCTTCAATGCTACCAATAACTGCTGTTTTATTGCATATTTTGCATTTCCATATAGGAAGGGCTGTTGCCCAGAAGCGATTTCTTGATATTGTCCAGTCTGGAGCTGTCTCGAGGACGTTCTTGAACCTGCCTTCCTTGATATGCTTGGGATACCAATTTATCTCGCTGTTTTTTTGCATAATTTTTTTCTTGATCTTCTGAATGTCAACAAACCAAGAGTCGAGTGCATTATAAAACAAAGGCGTGTCGCACCTGTAACAGAATGGATAGCTGTGGGTTGTCTTTTCTATACCATATACAAGGCCACGCTTCTCTAGATCTTGAAGGACTTTTCCATCTGCATTCTTGAACCATATTCCAATGAATTCTTTTGGACCGAGATGAATCTTACCGCCCTTATCAAGATGCTGGATGAATGGGAGATTGTATTTTTTAACCATCTCATAATCAAATTCCCCATATAATGCCATGTGAACAATGCCAGTTCCTTCTGATGCCAAGACTTGATCTCCGCCATTGATGATGATATATCCTTTCTTGTCTGCCGGGATGTGATACAACGGTTCGTATTCTTTATTTAGCAATTCAGTTCCCTTGAATTCTTCAATTATAGAGTATTTTTCCTTGATTGTTTCCAGGCGATCCTTTGCGAGAATGTACATTTCATTTCCGACCTTGATTTTTGCATATGTCAATGCCTCGTTAATGGCGAGCGCAACATTGCCCAAAAGGGTCCATGGGGTAGATGTCCAAGATAGCACAAATGTGTTCTGCTCTCCCTTAAGCTTAAACTTTACTGTGACTGTATTTTCAGTGATGTCCTTGTAACTATTGTCCATGGCAATCTCTGATGATGCCAAGGGAGTTTCACACCGCGAACAATACAGCAGTATCTTCTTTCCCTGGTAGATATATCCTTCATCGTATAATCTCTTAAAGATGTACCAGACTGATTCCATGTAACTTTGGTCCATGGTCTTGTAGGCGTTGTCAAACTCAATCCATTTTCCCATGCGGCTGACTGTCTTTTTCCATTCATTAACAAAATGCAGGACCTTTGAGCGGCAGAATTCGTTGAATTTCTTGACGCCCATCTCTTCTATCTCTTTCTTTTCTCTTATGCCAAGCTCTTTTTCAGCTATTGTCTCGACAGGCAGGCCATGACAGTCCCAACCCCAACGCCTTTCTACGCGGTAGCCTTTCATTGT
This sequence comes from Candidatus Woesearchaeota archaeon, assembly GCA_964366285.1. Classification (GTDB taxonomy): domain Archaea; phylum Nanobdellota; class Nanobdellia; order SCGC-AAA011-G17; family UBA489; genus CAYJXC01. Next base: position 14,234 of record CAYITV010000001.1, read on the forward strand.
CCAGAAGCGAGGAAACAGATCCTTGCTTGTCAATCCAAGTATATGGCCGTAATGCGGCAGGCCAGTTGCAAATGGCGGACCGTCATAGAAAACATATTGCTTATTCTTTGGCCTTAATTCTACAGATTTTTCAAATATCCTGTTCTTTTCCCACCATCCAGCAATCTTTGTTTCGACTGCCTTTGCGTCGTACATATAACATGAAAAATCAAAGAACGATTTATATAGTTTGTTCTTCTAACTGGCATTTTAGGGTTTGAAGCTGAGAAATATGCTGTGAAGCACAAAAAGCTTTATATAGTGGTTTTGATTTTAGAGGGTTACATACATAGTTAAGATTGGGGGATAAATACTCGTTCTTGACTTTTGTATAATTAAATAGACGGAGGATGTTAGATATGTTCAGAGATAAAGGGTTTCGGAAGGTAGCTCCTATTGAAGAAGGAGAAGAATTAGATGTCACGATTGAGGCAGTCGGAGAGAAGGGCGATGGGATTGCCAAAGCAAAGGGATTTGTCATATTTGTTCCTGGAGGAAAGCAAGGAGACAATGTAAGGGTGCGCGTCACAAAGGTGCTCCGCAACTTCAGCTTCGGAGAGATTGTTGGTGCTGGACCGGCTCCTGCAAAGGCTGAGAAGAAATCAAAGAAGAAGGGCGAAGAAGGTGAATCTGAGGAACAGGCTGAAGGTTCTGAAGAAACATCACAAGAAGACGAGAACCAAGACGAGAATTCGGAAGATTCAGATGAAGAAGATTCCAAGGAAGAGGATGAATAATTCTTCTTCTTTATTTCTTATTTTCTTTTCCATTATGCCATCCAAAGCGTCCTGAGATTTTTGTATTTTTAATTTAGCTTTTTAAGCGTGATAAACCTTATAAAGAAGAGGCATTATCTCCAATGTTATGGGGGAAATGCAGCAACTCTGGACTGAGAAATATCGGCCGCAGATGTTTTCTGAGATTGTCGGGCATAATGACATAATAAAAAGGGTTGAGGCATTTGTAAAACAGAAGAATGTTCCGCATCTCCTGCTTGCTGGAAGGGCTGGAATCGGAAAAACAACATTAGCAATGGTGATTGCTAAGGAATTATTTGGAGAGAACTGGAAAGAGAATTTTTTGGATTTGAACGCGAGCGATGATCGTGGGATAGACACCGTGAGAGTGAAGATAAAGGACTTTGCAAGAACGAAATCCATTGGAACAGATTTGCAGAAGATTGTGCATCTTGATGAATGCGATTCATTGACAAAAGAAGCGCAGCAGGCATTGAGAAGGACGATGGAGAATTATGCTGGAAATGCGAGATTCATCCTTAGCTGCAATGTGCAGAGCAAGATAATTGATCCAATCAAAAGCAGATGTGCTGTCTTCAGATTCAAGCCGTTGGAAAGAAAGGACATGGTTGAGATCATAGAAAGGATTGCCAAGGCTGAAAAACTGCAGATTGCTGAAAAGACAATAGATGCATTGTATGAAGTATGCGAGGGCGACATGCGAAGGATGGTAAACATGCTGCAGAGCTGCGCTGCACTTGACAAGAAGATAACCGAAGATGCCGTTTATGAGCTTGCAGGGGCTGTGAAACCGAAGGAGATAAAGGATGCGTTGCTGATTGCCTTGAAGGGAGATTTTCTCAATGCAAGGGAGAAGTTATTAGATGTGATGCTGGCGCATGGGATGGGGGGGCTAGATGTTGTAAAACAAATTCAAAAAGAGATCTGGGAGCTGCCAATAAGCGATGTTGAAAGGGTAAGATTGATTGAAAGATGCGGAGAGATAGAATTCAGAATGGTGGAAGGAAGCGATGACTGGATTCAACTGGAAGGATTATTATCAAGCTTTGTGCTGATGAAAAAATGAAAACGTGGGTGGACAAATATACTCCAAATAGCTTAAATGAAATTGCAGGACAAGACTTTGCAATATCTCAATTGAAGAATGTAATTGAAAGAAAAGGTGTTGCACTACTACATGGAGCGCCTGGGACTGGAAAAACCTGTAGCGTCTATGCATTGGCAAATGATCTCGGCTATGAAGTTCTTGAGATAAATGCATCTGACTTCAGGAATGAAGAGAATATGCAGAGGATTGTCGGCGGATCCTTGCAGCAGGCAAGCTTGTTCAGCAAGGGGAAGATTGTATTGGTTGATGAGCTTGAGGGAATTTCAGGACAGGAGGACAGGGGAGGAATATCTGAGTTAAATGGTTTGCTTGACAGCAAGACGCATGCTGTTGTGCTGATAACAAATGATCCATGGGACAAGAAGTTCTCCACATTGAGAAAGAAATGCACCTTGATAGAATACAAGAATGTCAATGCTGACAGCGTTGCAAAGGTTTTAAGACGCATATGTGAAAAAGAGGGGATAAACTTCCTGGAAGAGGACTTGAAGATTCTTGCAAGAAGATCTGGAGGAGATGTAAGGGCAGCTATAACAGATTTGCATGCATTATGCATCGGCAGGAATGAGCTTTCGAGGGAAGACTTTTCAATCTTGGGGGAAAGAGAGCAGGAGAAGAGTGTTTTTACTGCATTGCAGGTTATCCTGAAGGGCAAGGACAGTGGCAAAGCAATCCAAGTGATGGATGAGGTTGATGTTGATCTGTTTGACATGATGCTGTGGCTTGATGAGAATATTGGAAGGGAATACAAGGGAAAGGATTTGGAATCTGGATATGACATGCTTGGAAAAGCTGATGTTTTCAATGGAAGAATCAAAAGATGGCAGTACTGGAGATTTTTGGTTTATATGAAGGAGCTGATGAGCGCTGGAGTATCTGCTGCAAAAGAGATGCAATACTATGGGTATACGCCTTACAAAAGGTATGATCGAATCTTGAAGATGTGGATGGCGAATCAAAAGTATAAGAGAAGGAAAGATATTGCTGCGAAGCTTGCATCGCACAGCCATGTCTCTTCAAAATATGCTGTCAGGCATGTTGTTCCTTATGTAAAAATGCTTTACAAGAAAGGACAAGAAATAGATGCTAACTTTACAGATGAAGAGGTTGAGTGGCTGAAAGAAAAATAAAAACAATAGTTTTATAAATGCATTCTGGAAAAACAAATTCTATTATGAAGATTAGCGAGTTAAAACCAAGAATGGGAAAGATTGAGATTGAAGTTACTGTTGATGATGTTGGAGAGATAAGAGAATTTGACAAGTTTGGCAAGAAGGGAAGAGTCTGCAATGCAACTGTAAGCGATGATTCTGGAAAGATAAAACTAACATTATGGAATGATGAGATTGACAAGGTAAAGAAAGGCGACAAATTAAAGATTTCCAATGGTTATGTGAATGAATTCCAAGGCGAGATGCAGCTTACTGCCGGTAGATTTGGTAAGTTAGAGGTTGTTGCTTCCTAGTTTTTATATACCTACTAACTCATGCGTGTGATAGACTTCAATAGTATTTTGCTCTTTCAATTTTTTATCATTGCTCCAGATGGCACATTTTATTTTTAGAGCCAATGCAAAATAAGCCATGTCATCTGGATCCGGGCTTATCAGCTCAGCCTTTTGAATGAATTCACGCAATTCTTCCAAAGGCACTAAGATAATTCTTTTTTTGAGAATATCTAATGCATTATCAAATTCTTCAATGGTCTTCTCTGTTTTTTCAAGAATTTCAGCTTTATGCTCCTCCAACTCTGAGAATATATACTCCGGTGCAAAGAGATGAAGTTTTTCATTGAAAAAAAGCCGGTAACTTGCGTTGTCTTTTATCAAAGATGCAAAAAGAATATTAGCATCAACAACAAGATCCATTTTATCGAGCTATTGCCCTCAATTTGCTGCTGATTTTTTTGCTTACTTCTTTTCCCAAGCGCAATGCATCTTCTTCAGTAAGTTTACTTTTTTGTTTAAATTTTCTTAAGAACTCCATGTCAGCTACTTTTTGCATAAATGCCTGCCTTGCTACTTCTGACCAATTTATTTCTTTTATAGAGTCCATTTTTTGCTTCAATTCATTTGGCACGGCCAGAGTCATAGTGGTCATATTTCTTCTCCATTTATGTGTGTTTATTTATAATATGTGCTTATATATAAATCTTCTGATTAATCAATTTCGAGGCGAGATGCAATTGATTGCTGGACGATTTGGTAAGTTAGAGGTTGTTTCTTAGAACTTCATTGCTTTTAATCTTTGAATTCTTTCTTGAAGAGGAGGATGACTTGAGAATAAATTGACCAGCCCCTGACCACTGATGGGTTTGACTATGAAGAGGTGACTTGTTGAGGGAGTGGCAAAGGTTAAAGGGATGTGTTTTGAAGCATTATCAAGTTTTTGAAGTGCACTTGCGAGAGGCAATGGATTTTTAATTAGCCGAGCGCCGCGCTCGTCTGCCAAGTATTCTCTGCTGCGCGAGATTGCTAGTTGAATAATCATAGCTGCAAGAGGAGCAATAATAGCCATGAACAATAATCCTAATGGATTTCCTCCCCGATTATCGTTTCTGCCCCCACCAAAAATAACTGCAAAGCGAGCCATGAATGCCAGATAAGAGATTACTGATGCGATTGTGGCTGCTATTGTGGATATCAAAATATCCCTGTTCTTTACATGGCCTATTTCATGAGCTAACACGCCTTTCAATTCTTCTTTTGTCAATAATTTCAGTATTCCTTCTGTGACTGCGACAACTGCTTTTTTTGGCGAAGGGCCTGTTGCAAAGGCATTAGCGTGTGGAGAGGGTATAAGGTAGACCTTTGGTTTAGGAAGATTGGCTTGTCTGCAGATGTCTTCGACCATCTTATGGACTTCCGGCGCCTTATTCTTTGGCAATTCTTTAGCGTGGTACATCATCAAGACTAATTTGTGTGAGAAGAAGTAGGTTCCGAAGTTCATTAAGACGGCAAATATGAGAGCAATTGTCAATCCCTGCTGTCCGCCTATAAACGCTCCTATCAATAACAGAAGTCCTGAAAGGATTCCCAGTAGTAAAGCTGTTTTTAACTGGTTGAGTATCATCAACTAGGCTTTAGAACGAAAGTTTAAATAGTTTGCGGAGTAGTTATTTTTCATGGATTTTAAAGCAAGAGGCAGGGTAAATGGTCTTTCAATTGATCAGGAACAGAATCTTGTTTGTTTAGCACTGAAAGGCGATGCTGAATCGCGGGACTCACTGCTTCTTTCATATCGCAGGATTATCCACAGGGAAGCGCGACGATATGCCATCTATGCAGAAAGATCTGATTTAGAACAAGAGGGAATGATTGGCGTTTGCGAGGCTTTCGAGAATTATGACCCTTCATTTGGGGTGCCATTTAGGCACTATGTTTTTTATTGGATACGAAAAGCGATGATGGAGGCAACTGCAATGAACAGGTCAATACGATTGCCTAATGATCAGGTTGAATTAAGAATAAAGCTACACAGCATAGAAATCACACATTATAATGCCCATGGAAAACAACCCACGACGGAAGATTATGGATCTTTACTCGCTTCGAAAGCCGGGCCGCGCTTCTCGCCGCAAAGCATTGCAAGATCTATTGCAAATTATTCGCAATACATGCTTTCCCTTGACAGAAAACTTGATGAGGATTCAAAATTGACTATTGGCGCATACTTTGCAGTTCCAGATGGTGATCCGTCTAATTATGCCGTGCTCTCTGAAATAAAAGAAAGGGTTTCAAGGGCATTAAAGTTTTTGTCGCGATGGGAAAAAACAGTAATCCAAAAATATTTTGGGCTGGATGATGAAAAAGGGCTAACTTTAGAAGCTATTGCAAAGCTGGCTGGAACGCAAAAACAAAATGCACACAACGCAAAACGAAATGCATTGAAGAAGCTACGCATGTACGGCAGACTAGAAGATTATGTTTTGGAATAGAAAGCATATCACGAAACTATGACCTTCTTTGCCTTAGGCATCTCTTTTGGAACCTGCTCAGAAATCTTCTGGAGCTCGTAAGCGATCCAGGCCATCACAACTGCAGGATGCATCTGCTGAAGCTTGAAAAGAATTATATCCCTTATTTTCGCTGTTGTAACCTCATCAAAGCTATTAACATACTGGAGCAGGTCATAGGTGGTTTCTTCTATGATTGTATGCTTGAGGTATTCAGGGACACGGGCGTCCTTGACTGCTCTTGCGAGAGATCGCTTTAGTTTATTCCTGCTGAATTTTTCTCTCTTTCCGCTTTTCTTGATGACCTTCTTTTGCATGATAAATCACTGCTGAAACAGGTATATATTTCTTTTCATCGTGTTTTTTTATCGGTGCGTTATTCTTAAATAGATGCTGATCATAAAAAAAGGCATGACGCGCGTTCTTGTAGGATGCCCGACGTATGAAGGCTATAGATATTGCTTGAAGGAATATGCTGAAAGAGTGAAGGCACTTACCTACCATGATTATGATATTGTGCTGGCTGACAATTCAAAAGGGAATGATTATGCCCATGAAATAAAACTGCATGACATTGAGGTTATACGCGAAAGGCATCTACAAAGCATATATGAAAGGATTGTTGAAAGCAGGAATCTGTTAAGGGAAAGAATGCTGAAGGGGAAATATGACTACTTTTTGAGCTTGGAGCAGGATGTGATACCACCTGTCGATATAATAGAGAAACTGATCAGGCATGGGAAGGATGTTGTTTCTGGTATTTATTATAAGTTATATAACGTGAATGTCAGGGGGAAGGATGGAATTGTTAGGCAGAAAAAAACATTGTTACCATTGATTTTCATGCCTTCTAATGACAAAGACAAGATGCATGTATGCTATCCCAAAGACGTTGAAGGAGAGCAGTTTTTCAAGATAAGGGCATGCGGATTGGGATGCGTACTTATTGGCAAGGAAGTTCTTGAGAAAGTTAAGTTTAGGTATGATCCTACAAAAAGCACTTTTGATGACTTCTTGTTCTGCACTGATGTTATTGAGAAAGGATTTGAGATTTATGCTGACACGAGCGTGAAATGCAAACATTTGTTTTTGCAGAAGGGGGATGTATTTAAAGATATGAAGAAAGAAGAAGCCGAAAATAGCGATAGTTAATCCCAATATTTATAAAGTTCCTTTCATTCATGATGGAGGAAAAAGAGGTCACATGGCATACAATATCATTATCGGGCGCAATCAAACTGACAGAGAACTCTTTGGAGACAAGGGAACGGTTTATTTAGGAAAATTGTTTGTAAAGATGGGGCAACAAACTTCCTTGAGCAATCCAGTGTACATGGATGTTGCAAGGACGCATGTCATGCTTATTTGCGGCAAACGTGGAAGTGGCAAGAGCTACAGCGCATCAGTCATTGCTGAAGAAATTTCAAGATTACCTCCAGAAGTCAAACAAAAAATGACTGTATTGTTCTTTGATACTATGGGAATCTTTTGGACGATGAAGTTTCCGAATACACGACAAGAAGAGTTGGTAAGGAAGTGGGATCTGGAGCCTGAAGGCATGAATGTTAATATCTTTACTCCGAAGGGATTCTTTGATGTGTACAAGCAAAAAGGCATACCTACTGATCACCGTTTTGCATTGAAGACAAGCGAGCTTGATGCGGCTGACTGGTGCAATGTTTTTGAAGTGAGCCTCAATGATTCCATAGGGATTCTTATTGAAAGGATCATTAGCAACATGCGTGAGAGTGGGATGAATTACTCACTTCAGGATATTATTACTGCGATTAAACTTGATACCAAATCTGAAAAGACTGTCAGAGATGCTGCAGAAAACAGATTTTCAGCTGCTGAGTCATGGGGGTTATTTGAAAAAGAAGGGACTGTGATTGAAGACCTTATGAAACCTGGCAGCGTTAATGTATTGGACATCAGTGCGTACACAAATGTTGCAGGAAACTGGAGCATAAAGGGATTAGTGATTGGATTGATCAGCAAAAAAATGCTGCAAGAGAGAATCACAGCACGCAAGCAGGAAGAAATGGAAGAGATTGAAAAGCAGAAGAGCTACTTCCATGAAGAAAAAGAGATGGAAAAGCCAATGGTGTGGATCATGATTGATGAGCTTCATGAATTTTTGGGACGAGATGTTAAGACTCCAGCTACTGATGCTCTTGTGCAGTTATTAAGAGAGGGAAGGCAGCCAGGCATTAGTTTGGTGCTTGTAACACAACAGCCTGGTGAAATACACAAAGATGTTTTAACTCAGAGCGATATTGTCTTGAGTCATAGGCTAACTGCAAAAGCGGACATAGAGGCATTGAACAGCATGATGCAAAGTTATTTAGTGACTGATTTACAAACCTATCTTAATAACCTGCCTAAGCTCCAAGGGGCTGCAATAATTTTGGATGACAACAGCGAGAGAATTTATCCTGTAAGCATTCATCCCAAGAGAAGCTGGCACGGCGGAGAGGCTCCTTCTGCCATTTCCTTGAAGAAAGAGATTGAGTTTGAGGTGAAGAAATGATTATTGATCTAATCAAGGCGTTTTTTGCAATATTTGTCGTGATGGACAGCTTGGGAAATCTGCCTGTGTTTTTATTCTGCATGAAGGGATTGAAGCAAGATAAACGCAAGGAGATGATTAAACAAACGATGTATGTTGCAGGAACAGTGTTGTTATTGTTCTTGTTCTTTGGCAAGAATATATTATCATTCTTTAATGTTGATTTCAAGAGCTTCCAGATTGCCGGCGGGATTATCGTGATGATCTTTGGGATTAAATTGGTTATTGGACTGAAGATTCTTGAAGAGAGGGCTAAAAGCTATAGAATGGCTGTTATTCCTTTGGCTACGCCATTAATTACCGGACCGGCTACAATTACCACAATAATGATATTTGTGCACCAGTATGGATTATGGCTAACATTATTGGCAAGCTTGCTTAACTTAGGTGTTGTTTATCTGTTTTTATCCAAGGCTGAGAGATTGAATCAGTTTCTTGGGAAGCAGGGAAGCGATGCTTTGTCAAAGATAATGGGATTGATATTGACTGCGATTGCCATTGGATTTATCAAGCAAGGATGGGGCTAATTATCTTTTAAGATCGAGACATATTCTATGAGTATAAGGGGCGTATAAGCCACAGCTAACAAGATTTACTTTTGAGAATATTCTTTTATATTCCTTTATTATTTCTTTGAAGTTTTCTTCTCTTGCAAAGAGATAAAGGTGAATAACTCCTTTTGGTTTGAGTTTCTTAAGAACGAGAGGAAGATACTTTGGAGAGTCTTTGGGCAATGGCATGATAATCCTATCAAACTTCTTGTTCAGTTTTGGAAGGATTTTTTTGACATCTCCCTGCAAGAGGTGAATATTTGTTAATTTGTTAAGTTTGATATTTTCCTCTGCATATTTATGGGCTGTTTTGTTAAGTTCGATGCCATACACTTCTTTTGGTTTGGAATTCTTGGCAATAACACATTGATAAGGAGCAATTCCAGAGAATAACACCAAAACTTCTTCTCCTTTCTTAACCTGCTTTGCTATGCGCAACCGTTCATTTGCAAGACGAGAAGAAAAATAGCATTTTTCTATATTCAATCTTAAGATGCAATTATTTTCTTTGTGGATTGTTTCTTTTGTTTTAATTCCTGAGATAATTGTTATTTTTGGCGTTCTTAATCTTCCAGAATATTTTCCAGATTTCTTTGCTACAGTTTTTATAGGGGGATTCAGTGACATCAATGCATCTGCAATTATCTTTTCCTTATTTTTTAGTTCCTTGGAAAAATCATTGAATATTGCAATTGAGCCAACAACATCAAAAGAAGACGGGACTAATGACAACTCTTTGCGTGTTAATTTTTCTTTCAAGGCCTGTTTTAGTTTCATTTTATGTCACTATGAACAATACACCAATGATCATGATGATGCATGCAAATACCTTGCCTGCAAGATTCTTGTCCTGGAATATTTCACCCCCAATTATTGTTGAGAAAAGAGAGGATAATCTCCTGACACCAAGAATCAATGCAACCTCGGCAACTGGAATTGCAAGCGTGATTGTCAATAATATCCTTGACGTGAAGAGGAACAATGCTGCAAGGAATATCAGCCAGCCTGCGCTTTTCAAGCCGTGTTTTATACCATCTAGACCGTCGTGATATTTGTGAATCATAAAGAGGAATGCCAAGGCAACAAAAAAATGCGTTATAACCAAAAGGGTATATGGACTTATTGCCTGAGGATTATCTGTGTTTAGCATATATCTTGCGATTATTGCGGATACTGCATATAATACCAGACCAAAGAGAAGATAGTGGATGTACTTGGACTGCATGATTATCTTGATTGGGCTTAAAAATTCTGCCTTTTTATTCCTGAAATGCTTTAATTCAAGCACATATGCGCCAATAGTGACGCCCACGATTCCGCCGACATGCTTCATTGTAAGCATCTCTCCAAGGAAGATGTATGCCAAAACAGCAGTTATCGCTGGGCCGAAAACAAACAATGGAGATGACTCTGATAATTCCATGTGGCGGACTGCTTTTGTTATGTACAGAAATGCTATTGCATCTATAACTGAGATTATTATCAACAAAAACCAATATAATATTGGCATGCTTAATGAAACTTTGTTGATAAATGTTAAAGAGAGAAGAAACATTATCAGGGATATCACTGTTGCATACTCCATTGCATGCTCTTTGAACAATGTTTTCTTTTCTGTCACTGTTGACAATGCATTGAGCACTGCGGATCCTAAAGCAAGAATATACCACTGCATCTTTTAGCTCCACTTATCCAAACCTGTCTGCTCTTTATCTTTTCTCTTTTTAAATAATTTATCAAGAGTTGAAGTGACTCTCGCTTCTGAAAAATCGTGCTTTTCTATAAGAATTTTTCTGATTTTTTGTTCATCTGGGTCAGACCAGTTTAGAGAGTATTTATTAGATACTGGCATGCCCTTAAAAATATTGTAGATCTCTTTCCAATCAAAATCTGCTTTTGCGGCTGTGAATATTTTTTCTGGTGTTTTTTGATACTTGACAAGCTTTAGCGCTTTCATTGGGCCAATGCCATAGACTCCAGTGTTGTAATCAGTGCCCACAAGGATTGCCAGATATATGAGCTGGTCTTGGTTCAAATCAAGCTTTGACAGCACTTTATCAAGCTCAATTATTTCCGGGGAGGTTTTGATTATGGCTCCAGACGGCAATTTTCTCTTTTGTGAAAGGGTTAGGTTTGTAACCAATCTGGGAGACCCATGAAGCAGGCAGTCGTAATCTGAAGATGCAGCAGCCCAGACATCGCCCTGCTTATTAATATATGCCATCTGCGCATCTGATTCTGACGGGGCTTGAATGACTGGCAATCCCATAGCTTCCATAAGTTGGACTGCCTCATCTGTCATATCTTTTGTTAGGAAAGAAAACTGCTTTGCATACATGCCCATAGATTCTATGTCTCCTTCTTCTTTTGCCAGATGATATTTTTCCTTTGCATCCTGCTTTCTTGCATGACGCTCTTCTGTAACGCGAAGCTTTTGTTTTGGCGGCTGGCCATCAAGAACTATCGCAAGCTTTATTCCACGCTGCATAAGATTAGAGAATCGAGACCAGATGCCGACTAGATGAGATGTTATGCTGCCATGAGAGTCCATTAATAACGTTCCGTCTGCCTGCCTTATAGATGACAGGAATTGGAAGGCGAAGTTCGAGAAGTCTACTGCTATCTTCTTCCCTATCAAATGATCAAAGGTAATAGCCTCTTTTTCCACTAATTTTGTGAGTTTTACTCCCATATGGATTCTCCTTCTTTTAGTTCATGTTTCCTGAACTATTTGTTCGTAATTCATAAACATTACTCTTCCCCCAATTCTATTATTTCCTTCATTGCATAATTTACTTTTTGTTCTGCGAGAAGATCTATTATTTTCATTTGCTCCTCTTTGGGAACGATAAAAACATTCGGTCCTATCTTTTTGCCTCCTTTCTGATAGACTATTCCTTTTCCCTTATAATATTCTTCATCCCTTCCAAAAAGCATTCTCCTCGTTTTGATGTATTTTTTCTTTTCTTTTGGGTAAGTAATTACAAAAAGAACACTTCTTTCACCTGCAAGTGTATGTGGTTTCCTTGTATAGAGAGTGATACCCTCGCTGATGATGCTTGTTTTCAGATCCCATTCTTGAAGGCTGCCAGTTTGGACGGAAAATGGATATGTATGCTTCATGAGTTTCCATTTTTCATAATCTTGCGAGGAGGTAAATGTGACGATGGCTGACGCCATTCCCCTTTGAACAGTTTCTTCATCTTCTTTTGCGCATTCTACAAAGAGATCAATATCGCTTTTTTTCGTTAATTCACCGCGGACTGCTGATCCAAAGAGATGAACAGCACGAATTTTTTTGTTTATTTCGCCTTTTTGAAATGCGAAGCTAAAGAGATTATAGCAGTAAGCAAGCGCATTAGTTGTTTGCATCTTCAAGGTTTTCACCTGCCTCGAGAAGTAGTTTCAATAATATTTCTTTGTATTTTGTAAAGGTTTCTACCAATTCTTTGATGTCTGATTTCTCGCTCTTGCCATAAATGAGTTTATTTCTCTTTTCTTCAATTGTGTAGAGCAAGTCGAGAATATCTGTTTTGTTGGCAAATTCCATCTTTAGTTTTCTTTCTGCAAGTGGTATAATTTTTTGGCCAGGAAACGGCCGTTTAAACCATTCATGCTTGATTTGCGCACCAATAGGAATTTTTCCTGTCTTGTGAAGATAGAGCTCAAGCAATTCGATAGAACATGCTGATGCATGAAACCCGATGGTTGCCGGCCTTAACTCTATGCCAATGGCTATGGCATCCTTTAGTTCTTGGAGATGCTCCTGGATCTTTGCCTTGTGAACATGAGCGGCTGGCATAGTGGTAGAAAAGTACCACTTATTTATAAATTTTGTGGTAGGAAAGTACCATAAGCATAACATCCTAAGAGTGGCCATACTACAAGGTTTAAATGCGACTTAAATTATGTCAAACTTGCTGTCTAGAAGAAGAATTGTTTGATTAAGAACCTTAGCATTATAGGCCTGGCCTGCATTGATGATGTTGATATTACCAGAAACATCAAAAGGCACCTGAACAGAACCGCCAGAATATAACCTCGTGAAAGTAACTTGACGGTTTAAATTGTCAATGTAGTCAACTCTCCATATATCCGGCGACATCTGGCCAGTACAACCGAATTGAATGCATATATTTACCGTCGGGAATATTATAGTATCAAACGCCTGAACCATCTTGTTTCTGTTTGCATTAAATGAAAGGAATAATTTGTTGCTTGTTTCATCATATCGAAGTTTGTTGACAATTCCTGCTTGTATTAAATCTGCTTCAGCACCAAAATGATCTGTCCTCGATGGGTCATATACAAACTGTTTTATTCCGTTAATATTGAAGGTTAATTGATTAACATTTTCATCGACAGAAACAAACTTAGCATTAGCATAACCTGGCGGATTTGGAATCCTGAACTGCTCACCTACTTCAATCACCTGGTATGGAAAAAAATTGATGGAATCTGAAAACCTTGCTGATTGAGTGCTTAAAACCTGCTGGCCAGTCATACCTTTTCCAAAGAGTGATAAAGATACTGCAAGAACAAGTATAATAATTACAGTAGTGATGTACCCCTTTTCCATATTGATTTTAAGAAGAATAAGATATATATATCTTTCGAATTATTTTTTAAGAGCGAGGTTTACTAAGGCGATTAAAGATGGTGATAAAAGAGCGTGTTTTGGAGCATCCTGGAAGCTTTTACGTGTTTAGAATCCATGAAGCGAAGACAAATCAGCTATGCAATGGAAACGGCTTTGCACCTTTGAAAACGTATCTCTCCTCTGTGTTTGAGCAGTGTCCTGACAAGTATTTCCATGAAGGACCTAGAAGCAGCTGCCTGAAATTTAGGATGAACCATGATTTAATTGAAGTGAGAGGGCACGAGGTAAGCACGCTAGCGAAGTATGGATTACTGGAGAATCAGCAGAGGTACAAGGACAACCATTCACGCGTGCAGATGTTTATGCTAGAACATGACAGTAACACTGTTGCGATGGAAGTGCCTTTGTGGCTGCATGAGCAGGAATTGGAAGGGTATCATGAACTGTTTGGAAGCGCATTGCCATTGAGCGGGCATATTGATGTGCTGAGAGTGGATGACGGCAAGGTGTGGATATGGGATTACAAACCACATGCGCAGAAAGAAAAGTATGCAGCAACGCAGGTGTATTTCTATTCCTTGATGCTGAGCAAGAGAACGGGAATTCCTTTGGAACATTTCAGATGCGGATACTTTGATGATGTGCATGCGTATTTATTTCAACCGAAAGAAGGATTATTACAGAAAGAAAAGAAAACCTCATTGATGGATTTTAACGAGACAAGTAATATCCATACACTTTCATAACCTTCTGCACATAGTTGGTTGTTTCTATTGCGTGCGATTTTGTAACGACTGGCAGAATTGTTGCAATCGATTCCCATTGATTTTGGGAGAGCACTGCATATGCCTCTATGTTTTCATAGGTGTGCTTTTTGTTTCCGCGCTGGATTGTAATGCTATTTTTTCCTTGCTGTGCCGCCTCGATGATCTTTTGACAGGCGATGATATTATTTGGACCTGCATTATAAGCTCCAAGGGCAAATTTCCACCTTTCCAATCCTTGTTCTCGGGAGAAGATATCATACATCCTTCTCAAATAAGCTGCACCGCCAAGGATACTTTGTTCTGGGCTACAACGATCTGTGACCCCAACTTCTTTGGCTGCCGCTTCCATTAATTGCGAGAGGCCTTTTGCGCCTGCTTTTGAGGTGCTAATTGGATTGAAGCTAGATTCTACATTGATAAGGGCGGCATAGAGATGCTGTGAGATATTGTTAGATACTTCTGCATCATGTATTAAATCTTGGTATGGATAAGATAGAGTTGATGCGTGTTCTTCGTACGGCGTAAACGAGCTTTCTACTTGTTGTTCAAGTGATGATTGTTTTGGAAGAGCGGGGCATGCTATCATTAAACCAGATGCAGTTCCTATTACTGCTGCGAGTATTGATTTTGGGAGTGAGAAGTTTGTCATCTTTTTTGACTTGCTGTTTAGTTTTTCGGTGCGCCTTCGGTGCACACAAGCACCCCGAGCGAGGCAACCGAGTACTGAGGGACCCCATAGCAGTCGAGGTCAGCCCTGACCGAATCAGCGTAGAACCTCGCGACAGCATCATCGATAGGAGAATAGAAATGGATATGCTTTCCTCTTTGATATCCTTGATATGTTGATTTCTTAATAGCTAATCCTTGCTTGTTAAATGATCTTGGATTAAGATCGATGAGACAACCATTAGCATTCATAATACACTTTTCCAAAGGACTGACGATAGATTGAACAGAATTTCCAAATAATCCTTCAAACTTGTTTTCTGTGGCTGCACAATAGCTTGTTTCTATACAAAAATGACCTTGGTCATCTTTCTTAAAATAGGTGGCAAGATTTATCCAACAATCAGCTGTCAAACGCTCATAGAGGTCATGCATACTTCTTTCCGATAGCGGGTTGCCATAACCATTGAAAAGAGTTGTTTTTTTGCTGTGTGCAGAAACAACATTAATGAGATGGGGGATGAATAAAGATGTACCTACAACTGAAAGGCCTTCATCAGCTGCTGCATAAACAGGGGTTCCGCAAGAATTGGCTA
>CAYITV010000001.1:29851-30437 GCA_964366285.1 Candidatus Woesearchaeota archaeon
TTCTTTTATGTTATTGCCATCGAATTCCTGATTGTCTGATATGAAGGTTGTTGTTCCCGGAATCCATACTAATCTTACTGGATCGTAATCTGCTGTTATTTTGATGTTCTGTGGTGGTGTTGTTTTTGTTTTCATGTTTTTTAATTACTTTGTTATTGCTTCTAAATTTTTTGCGGTGCCTGCGGCACCTTTTTGTACCCCGCGAACCCTGAAGTCGTAGTCCAAGTACCTGTAGTCGCCGTACAGCACAGAATCGTAGCCTAAGCCCCTGAACCACAGTTGGTATGCGAAGGGTTTATCCTGCAAAGATGTGAGAGCGATGGATAGATTCTTGATTTTTGCTTCTGTCAAGAATTCCCCATACGCTTTTGCATTATTTCCAAAGCCATATGCTGTCAAGGGATGATTATGAAGGTCATGCGCCGGGATTGATGTAACGGTGATTTCCATAGCACCATCTAGTATCTGTTCAACTTGCTCATCGGTAAGGCAGTAATTTCGACCTTCTCGATGGCATTTTGTTGCTTCTCGTGCATTTGCTAGAATAGGGGATTTTTTGGTTAAGAAGATACCTTTTTTTGGAACA
>CAYITV010000002.1:0-23179 GCA_964366285.1 Candidatus Woesearchaeota archaeon
TCCTCGATGGGTTACAGGAAATCTTGAAAAATGCTTCAAGATCCTGAATAATTACGTCTTTTTAAATTTAGACTAACCGTACCTTAAGATACCAAGGATTATTGATATTTGAAAGAGAACCCAAAAGACAGATGAGATTGCTATGACTTTTTCCTTGTGGACTATTCCATACAACAGCCATATCGAGTTTGTGAATGCGTATGTGATCCATGATATCAAGGACAGACCGGATGCGTTCCTGCCAAGCCATACCTTTGTGATCTGAGGGATTGTCAATATTAACGCGAGAAAGACTGTAAAATACATCAGACCGTCGATAAACCGCATCCACTTTTTCGGATGAGGGTATGGCTCGTATTTTTTATTTGATCTCTTGCGCTTGTAGATGTGATATAAATTCCGGCTGCCGGCAACCATTCTAATAATCATCTTGGCCTGAACTTATAAACATATCGAACTTTCGTTGCGGTTTCTTACTGAATTTTTCCGATTTTTTTAGATCTATCCGGCAATATTCTTTGCTGCTTGTGATAATTTCCGTTTTTATTGCAGATATTTCTGGTTTTTTTGCAGAACAACTTATGAAGGAGCTGCTAAACTTAAGGCTTATCAATTTTGGAGGTGGAACATATGTGCTGTGAAATGTATTTTAGAAGAGCCATTCACTCTTCAAACAGCGGGCGAGTCTTTATAAATAAAGATGCCCTAAACCCAATTGTCTCGCCAAGAGACACTGAAAAAAAATCCGAACAGGAAGGTGATTCTTATGGCAACTAACATGCCAATAAACAAGTTCAAGGCCGGAAACATAGAAACGGCTGTGTGGAACAACAAAAGAGAGGTCAATGGAGCTACTGTTGAGTTCAAGACCGTGAGCCTGAGCAGGAGCTACATAAAGAAGGGAGAAGATACATGGAGGAATGACGTCATCAACATGCGAAGAAATGACTTACAGAAGGCAATCATTGTGCTGCAAAAGGCGCAAGAGGCCTTGCTATTGACAGAAAAGGATGAGGATGACTAATGGCACAACAACAGGGGCAAGAGACAATGAAAGAAGAGAAGATCGAGAAGAAAGAACTTCAGATCACTGACTTGCCAGGTGTTGGACCTGCGACCGCTGAGAAATTAAAGGCCGCAGGGTTCGATACCCTGATGGGGATTGCAGTTGCAAGCCCGGGAGAACTTGTTGAGATTGCTGGCGTCACAGAAGTGGCTGCCAGGAAGATAATCAATGTAGCTCGCGACAGCATGGCGATGGGATTTGAAAGCGGAGACCAGCTGCTTAGGAAGCGCGAACAATTGATGAAGATATCTACGGGAAGCAAGGCAATAGATGGATTGCTTGGCGGCGGCGTAGAGGGCAATGGAATAACTGAATGCTATGGACAATACGGCGCTGGAAAAAGCGCGATAGCACACCAATTAGCAGTGAATGTGCAACTGCCTAAGGAGAAGGGCGGCGCAAGCGGGATGGCAATTTGGATCGACACCGAGTCGACATTTAGACCTGAGAGAGTAAAACAGATTGCCGAAGCACAGGGACTTGATCCGCAGAAGGTCTTGAAGAATATCAAGGTTGCAAGATGCTTCAACAGCGATCATCAGATGCTTCTTGCTGAGAAGGTTGATGACTTAATTACAAAGGAAAAATTGCCTATAAAGTTGGTGATTGTTGACAGCTTGATGGGGCATTTCAGATCGGACTTTGTTGGAAGAGGGATGCTGGCTGATCGACAGCAGAAACTGAACAAGCATATCCATACTTTATTAAGATTAGCAATTACACATGGGATTGCTGTTTATGTAACAAATCAGGTAATGTCAAGGCCTGATGTGTTCTTTGGGGATCCTACAGAGGCTATTGGGGGGCATGTATTGGCACATGGAATGACTACCAGGGTTTATCTTCGCAAGGGAAAGAAGGGAACACGAGTAGCGAAGATGATCGATAGTCCATTTATGCCGGAGGCTGAGGTAGCTTTTATAATAGCTGACAAGGGGATCAGGGATGTGGAGTAAAATCCACTATTTATTTTCTTGATGATTATCATGATGGCAAGCAATCTTAACAGAGGCATCAAGGTAAGTGATTTGGCCAGATGGGAATGGTGCAATGAAGAATCTTTTTTGAGATGCAACGGCGTTGAAAGGGCAGCTACTGCGTATGATTTTGTTGGAACTAATGTTCATAAAAGGGTTGTGAGAGCACCACAAAAGGATTTTGAGAAGATTTTCTTCGAGAAACTGAATACATTGAGGCCTTTCTTTCGCGAGGCTAATGGAGTGAAAATATTTGGAGGGGTGGATGCTATTGAATCAAGCGGATTGCAAAATGGAATCGTGAGATTCATCGAATGCAAGACAAGGGGAGAGAGGAATGTTCCGCCTTTCCTGATTAAACCGGCAATATTCCAGTTGGAGATCTATGCATGGCTGTTTCAACCGATTGTTCAGAAGATTGGATATAAACTGGCAGATGTTCATTATGTTGATTTTGTGCACAGGGAAAGCATGGAGATAATAAAGAGATATGACTGCCTAATCGATTATGGATTTGTCAATGAGAAGATCGGAAAAATACTGCATTCTATAGTAAAGGATGATGGCATAAGAGGGGTGGATGAAAAAGAGCGATGGAAATGCAGGAATTGCGCTGTTGAATACAAAAACAGATGCAGATTTTTTAAAGACGAGCAGTTGCAACCAGTTAATTCTGGTTCATAACTTTAGATATCTTTTGAATTTTTGTTTTAGAATTTCTTTCAGCTCCGGCTCGTTCTTCCAATAAACGTCTGGAATGTTGAAATCAATGATTTGTTCTTTATCCTTTTCCAAGAATGGAAATTTCTGCAATAAAATTGTTTTATGATGATCCTCTTCTTCGTTCATGACTATAATCATGTCTGCCCACTTTACTGCAATCTTTGTAATTGGAATGAGAGCAAAATCTGCCGTGCCTGCCGCCTTTGCCTCGTACTTTTCTTTGTATTTTGCTGATGTGTTCACAAGTTCAGCAGCTGTAGGACTACGCTGACGTGCTTCTGTGCAGATGAATAGAATATGCTTCTTTTTCGTTGTTTTCATAATAAAAAGCGCCCCTATCAGGATTTGAACCTGAGTTTCAAGGTCCGCAACCTTGCGTTCTTTCTAGAGATTATCCAGGCTATACCATAGGGGCATTAATTATCCTTGTTTTGGGAAAGTTTATAAATCTATATTTTAGCGGACCAATTATGGACAAGACACTAACATGCATAAGCTGCCACAAGCCCATGACAAACAGCAAGAGCAGCGTCATTTTTCCATGTCCGCAGTGCGGGAAGACGCAGATTGTAAGGTGCTATAACTGCAGGCAGGTTGCTGCGAGGTATACTTGCTCAGAATGTGAATTTTCGGGACCTAATTGATATTACTATTTAAGTGTATTAAGCGTGATAAAAGAGTGAAGTGATTTGGGACTTTTGTTCAAGAGAGAAGACACTAATTTATCAATGATGCTTGATCTTTCTATTGATGAGAAGATTGATTTGATGATTGGATGGCATGAGCATGCTATCATTTCTTCTTTTCTGATAGTCCTTCAGATGCCAGAAGCATGCATCAAACATTATAGTGGAATACAGACATGAACAAAGGTCACAGATAAAGAGTATTTTTTTCCGATATGCTTAAAAACAAGGCTTATGTGTTCTTTTTTATGGGAACAGTTTTGGTGACATACAAGATTATGCCTGAGAGCGCTGATGTTGACTTAAACAGCTTTGAAGACGAGATAAGGGGCAAGATTGAGGGCTTTGGGGGCAGGGTAATTGAAACGGAGGAAGAGAACATAGCTTTCGGGCTGAAGGCATTAAGAATAAGATTTAGCGTAGATGAGAATAAGGGTGATACTGAACCATTAGAGCATGCACTGCAGGAATTGCATTACATCCAGAGCGTTGAGGTTGTGGATGTGCGGAGACTGATTGGATAATGGCAGATGACGTACCTTTCACACAGGAAGAGATTAATGACCTTAATACACTTCTGAAACTACCGCCTGAGCAGAGGGAGAAACAACTTGCATCTTTCCTGAAGAAACTAACACCAGAACAGAGAGAATTCCTGAAGAAACAGCAGAGCGGAGGATGCCCTTTCTGCTCGATAGCTGAGGGAAAACTGGCAAGCAAGAAGATTTATGAGAATGATTCTTTTATGGCAGTATTGGATATAAAACCTGCTTCAAGAGGACATATACTGCTGTTTCCTAAAAAGCATTATCAATTACTTGCACAGATGAGCGAGGAAGAGGTGAGTTCTTTGTTTACACTGGCAAATAAATTAAGCGCTATTGTCTTTGAGTGCATGAAGGCTGAGGGAACAAATATATTCACTGCTAATGGGAATGCGGCAGGACAGATGATTCCGCATGTTGTCGTGCACATAATCCCGAGATGGAAGGATGACAAGATCAGCTTTGCATGGGAAGGA
The DNA here is from genome assembly GCA_964366285.1 of Candidatus Woesearchaeota archaeon. Taxonomy (GTDB): domain Archaea; phylum Nanobdellota; class Nanobdellia; order SCGC-AAA011-G17; family UBA489; genus CAYJXC01. Next base: position 4,474 of record CAYITV010000002.1, read on the forward strand.
GCTAAGGTTGATGAGAATGAAATGAATGACATACAACAAAGCATTTCCAAAATTGCACAGGAGCGATTGAAAGAAAATGTGCAGAAGATTGAGACTGTAAGATCTGATGACTCATTTGAAGAGGAAGAGAGGATACCTTAGATAAACCCTATTATCCTTCCTGTTATCACGCTAATTAATGTGCCGATAAAGAATGGAGGTATGAATGGTATGCCTTCTTTTACTATCACTTTTGAGATGCTTGCTTTTATTAGTCTTTTAATATCGTCTGCTTCTATGCCTAACAGCTTTTTTTTGTAGATTAACTTATTGTTTTTGTAGACATCCTGTTCTACCCAATCGCCCGGAGTAAGTTTTTTTACTGAAAGATCCTTAACAAGACAACTTTTTTCAACAGCCTTGATAAATATTGTCAGGTATGGATATGCCAGCAATAACATTGCCAATATACTCATCATTATCTTTATTTCCAACATTACTTCAGCCATAACTGCTATGATTGTTGAGATAATGGCAAATGACAACGCAATTATTTTTATTACTGCTATTTTCCTTTCTTTGTTGATGTCCTTTGCTGCTGCAAAGAATCTTTTCTTGTTTTTTACTGCAAGGACAATACCGTAGATTATGCCGTATATTGCGCCGGCTATTAAAATGTTTATAATTGTTATCACCAAGAACGGGAAATCATGTTGGGGAAGATAATACGGCTTTGTTGCGAATGTTATTCCTACTGCAATTATCAGCTTTGTGTCGCCGCCACCCCACTGCTTTGTGCGGAACATAAGATTGCCTAAAATGATCATTGAAACACAGCCGATAATGCCGTAGAAGAGATAATTCCATTCATTATATGCGATACTTTGGATCAATCTTAGCAGAAAACCCGTGAATATAAGACCATAGCTTACCCAATCTGGGACCTCCCTAGTCTTGATATCTGAGACAGATGCTGCAAAGAGGGCAATCAGGCCTGTGGCAACAAGCAGGATGTCTATGATCATTGAAGAAGGTGATTGTTATTAGATATAAAAGGTTTTGCGTCCAAGATTAATATATTTTCCCTTGTAAATTGCGTATCTTCATGTAACTTGCGTCCAATGCAATCTGAAAACCTGCATTGCTTTATTATGGGGGAGTAAGTGTGTGCTTTTTAACCTAAGATTTCCGATAGCAAAAGATATAAAGAATGTTCTAATTAAATATTATGAATGAAATTAAAAAACATAAAATCAAAAGAGGTATTGAAAATACTTCAAAAACAAGGGTTTGAAATCAAGAGACAATCTGGGACTCATGTTATTTTAAGGAAAGAAAATAAAACAGTTGTCGTTCCTGTGCATCGTGAGATAATGCCTGTTGGAACTTTAAAGAGCATAGAAAGACAATCAGGCGTTGATTTTAGAGAGCTACTCTCGTAACAAGAACTGGTTCTTTTTTCCGCAACAATACTTTTTTTTCCGGAGCTTCTTCCAACAAAAGAGATATCCCCTTCTTTAAATTATCTATGGATTCGTCAATACTATCTCCGAAATCGCTCACACCTAATTCCACACAATCAGCTACAAAAACAGACTTCCCATCTAGTTCTTCCTCATGCAAAACGACTGAAAATGATACTTCTCTTTCCATGTAATAAAAGATAACTAATAGGTATATAAATACTTGTTTTCGAAAGAAACTAAAATGCGTTATATCCCAAATCACAAAAACATTGCGATACCCCCACGGGGAACTTAATAAAACAACGTAAATACTCTTATTGAATGGTTGATGAATCTAGACTAGAATTAGCATTAAAAAATAGAGCCCGGGAATTTTTGAACTGCACAAGGGCTTAGCTGTAACTTTTATAAATCTATTGATATTAGAAGCTGCATGGCAAGCATCATAGGGGCAGGACCTTCTGGAAACTATCTGGCATACTTACTAGCAAAGAAGGGGGTGGATGTTAATGTGTATGAGGAGCATGACGTGATTGGAAAGCCAGTACAGTGCACTGGAATAATGACCTCTTACTTGAATGACTTGATCAGAATAGACGGATGGGAAGACTTTGTGATTAATACTGTAACTGGAACAAATGTTTTTGGGCCTGATGGAAGCAAGGTTTATGTTAAGCTGAAGAAGAACATCATTGTGGACAGGGCATTGTTTGACCAGCATCTTGGAAAGCTTGCTGAGAACAGCGGGGCAGAATATTTCCACAAGCATAGATTCACTGGATGCAAATTTTCAGATGAAAGATTGAAGATAATCTTTGCAAATGGAAAAAGCAAGCATGACAGCAATCTCATAGGAAGCGACGGGCCTGGAAGCTTGGTAGGGAAGAGCAGCGGAATATATGGAGAAAGAAGGTTTGTTGTTGGTGTGCAGGCAAGGGTTGCATTGAAGGAAGAGATTGACAGGGAGACTGTAGATTTTTATGTTGACAAGAATGCTGATGGATACATCGGATGGGTTGTGCCTGAAAATGATCATATCGCAAGGGTCGGGGTTGCAAGCTATCAGAATGCAAATGAACACTTCAAAGACCTGATGAAGAAGATGAAGGGAGAGATACTTGGATGGCAGTCCGGGACAATACCCTTGTATAATCCTAAAATAGAGACTGGAATTTCGAATAAAAATGGGAATGTCTTCTTGGTAGGGGATGCTGCAACAATGGTGAAAGCAACAACATATGGCGGAATAATACCCGGGATGATGGCTGCTGAAGAATTGAGCAAGGTAATAATAAGGAATGGCAATGCTTCTGGCTATGAAAGGGCGTGGAGAAAGAGGATTGGGAGGGAATTATGGCTGCACCTGATGATAAGAAAATATATGAACAAATTCAGCGTGGCAGATTATACAAAATTGATCAAGTATGTAAACCAGGATAAAATATTAGAGATTATCGAAGAGCATGACAGGGAGTATCCGAGCAGATTATTATTAAAGATTTTGTGGAGAGAACCACGGTTTTTGAGATTTGCGTTTTAAATACTTCTAGGAGCATCATAGTAACATTTAAATATGTTAATTTTCCTTCATTTTAAGGAAAGTGGTCTTCTTGCTAAAAAAAGATGGGGGGATGAGGCTCTTTGCTGTTTTGCTCAGCTTGCTTTTTGCCTACTTTGTTTATTCCTTTCCTGTAGGAACTACAACTATTGATGTCCCTGTTGCTCGCGCCAATCTTACAGGCAATGTGAATGCTCAAATTACCATTTCCAACCTCTTGGGAGGCACCAATGTAACTAATGTTACCTTCTTCTTTGCTAATAACACAGGAGTCCGGCAGATAATTGGATCAAATACCTCACAAAATCTCACAGTTTATACAATTAATTGGGCTACTACTACAGCAGGAACTGGGGAGGGAATAAATTTCACTTTTTTTGCCAATGTCACTTATTATAACATGACCGGCCCGGATGTTAACGTTTCTACAGCTTCTGTAGGCAATATCACCATCGACAATACACGTCCACTCATTGCTCCAAATGCGCCAGTCAATAATACCAATACTTCATCTGCTGTCGTGACATTTAACTTTACCGTTATTGACACTGTTGATACTGTCTTCGACTGCAACCTTACATTGGATCCTGTAAACTCAACTTTCGGCGCAATTATCAATACTTCAACGACTGTGCTGAATGGAACTGCGACAACTTTTGTTAACACAATCCAAGAAGGGCGGCACACATGGAATGTTCGATGCCTAGATACTGTTAGTTTAAGCAACCAGACTAATAACTTTACATTCAGCGTGGCCACAACTGTGCCGACAGTCACGCTCAACTTCCCTCCTAATTTGTCGATACTCAACAACACTGGATTTGCCTTCAATTTTACTCCGATTAGCATTGTGTTCTCTCTTTTTACCGATTGTAATCTTACCATAAATCCCACGAATACGACTGGGGGAGGTATTATCAATTCGTCGTCGAATGTCGTTAATGGCTCTGTGATATCTTACCAGACTACTCCTGCTGATGGGGACCGTACTTGGAATGTTCAGTGCCGCGATCCTGCAGATAATGTTGCATTCTCAACCAATAATACTTTTACTTTTGATTCTTCAGCGCCAGTGATCAACATGTCATTCATCGACCCATTGAACAGCCTGCCTTCAACAAGCTTCGGGCTTGGATCAGAGGTTTTAGCCAAATGCGCAAGAGGAGACTCAATAACTGGAGTAAACCACACGGAGATACTGCTAAAGGCGCCATATGACCAGAGCTTCATATCCAAGAAGGTAGACAACACATTAGTACCAGCAAGCAGCAGCACAGCAAGCACAGAATATACAATAACAGGCGAAGACACAAACGAACTAGGGACATACACTGTCGAATGCAGGGCTGTTGATAAAGCAGGAATAATACTGATAAGAAACAGCACATTTGAGGTTGAGGAGCAGGCACCAGAAGGTGGCAATGCGTTCGCAGTTCGAGGGTTCTCAGCACCAGTAGGAAAGATTAAAATCAACAGCGGCGTGACATCAGAGGGCGGAGCTTTGACTGCTGATGGATTGTCAAGATTGATGATGGCTGGAGCTTCATTGAAACTTAACATCAAAGGAAATGATCATACTATAACAATATCTTCAATAGCAGATGATTCAGTCACATTGGTTCTTAATTCAGAGCCATTGACGATGACTGTAAAGAAGGGAGAGACTGTAGATGTTGACCTGGACAAGGACGGCACCAATGATATAGCAATCACATACCACAAGAGATTCCCACCAGGCGGCAAGCATGCAGACTTAACTTTCAAAATGGTGTCTTCTCCAGTAACAGTGATGCCAGAAGAAGGTGGAGAAGCTGCAGAAGGTAGACAAGATTCTCTTGCGCGGATGATACAAAGTGGTGCGATAGGACTCGTTGTTACCCTTCTTATTATTGCTCTTGTTGTTGTCTTTGGTTACTTTTTTCTTGTTAGTAAAAAGAGATAAATATCGATGCAATTTCTTCTTATTGTGGGTAAATAGCAGGTGTTTAATAATTCTATATGATGGTCTAAAATTCTTTTACTGTTTAAAGAGATCTCTGCAGAGCATCTCACCAAAGATTTATATAATCTAAAACAGCGTCTATTGGCTAACAAGAGGTGATAGGGAAATATGCCTGCAGCTTCATTAAGCACAAGAAAGGGACAGTCAGCAAACAATGCAATGTGGCTTGTCCTGATGATAGGCTTGTTCTTGGTCGTTTACATCATCCTATTGCCTGTAGGAGAGAAGGAGAAGCTTGTTGGAGAGAAGCCTATCTATGGCACTCCTCCTGGACCTGGAGGATATCCTGGAGGGCAAATCACAAGCGGATTATTGCTAAGTGAGAATCCTGGGCTGGTTAATCCCTTGATAAGACAGGTAATAGGGAAACCACTGGCTTCTGTTAACTTGTATTCATATACCCAGAGCGGAGGAGAGGGATTAGCAAACAGCATAACAATAAAGAATGATTTCTTTGGAGAGGATGACAAGAAATTAACATTCTATGTGAAAGACTTGGAGCATGTGCAGGATGCGCAGCTATTGTTCATGGCAAAAGAGGGGAAAGGGGATTTGATAATCATACTAAATGATGAGGAAATTTTCAGGGGAGAGATAACATCTGCTGATTTGCCGCTGACTTTGCCAAGACAGCTATTAAAACAAGTGAACAAACTTGAGTTTCAAGTGAGCGGTCCTGGGATAAACATATTCAAGACGAACACATATACATTGAAGGACGTGCAGATATTCTACAAGAGCCTGATCGAGAACAGGCAAGAAGCGAGAACTTTTGTATTGAGCAAGAATGACTTGAGCGGATTGAAGCACATGACGCTGTTCTTTGTTGTCAACTGCTTTACTGTGAATGAACAGGGAAGATTAATTGTTGCGCTGAATGGAAAGATAATAAGCGATGGATTGGTTGTGTGCGATGCAGGGCCTGTAAGCGTGGACATCGATCCACAAGATTTGGCTGCCGGGACTAATGTGCTGCAGTTTGGAATTGACAAGGGGAAGTATGTGCTTGAGCAGATCGTGCTTGAGAAGGATGTGGGAGAGCACGAGCCTGTGAGATATGTGTTCACTATGCAGGTTGCTGACTTCCAGGTTATTGGTGCTGGAAGACATGTGCTATTAGACATGCTATTCAATGATGATGGATTGAGGAAGATAGGGGCTGTTTATGTCAATGGATATCCTGTGTACATAGACACTTTGGATTACAGATTCGGATATGACATAACTGGATTGGTTGGACCAGGGAGCAATACGATAAGGATCGTGCCTGAGGTGCCGATGGACATTGTAAGCATGAATATTGGATTTGCATAAGAAATGATTTTTTAATGGAGAGGTGAGTGATGAGTGATTTTGCATTTTTAACAGCACCAGGATATCCTGAAGGTGGAACCCAACCTCAAACATCTTCACAGCAACAAACTGGGGGCAAGTGGTCAACTTTTTTCGGAAAAGCAAAGAGAGGTTACACGCGTGCAAGAAGACTGCAAAGAAGATCGCAAAGGGTAAGAAATCCACAGCACGCTTTTTTATTCTGCCTGATAATGGATGTGCTTACAATTTTATTCTTTTTCAGCGGATTAATAGTCTGGTTTTACGCAGCTGTAATTGCTGCCGCTGCAATTGGACTTTATCTTGTAGGATGGCCTGCATTGCTCTATCTGCTTAAGATATATCCTGGGGGATACTTGGTTTATTTCATATTATCACCGATACTGGGAATCCTTTACAAATTAAATGTAAATGTGCCTGGAACTGTGGTGCAAGCTGGTCAAGGCGGAGGCGGTGGAGGGGGCGGCGGAAGCAGCGATAAAGAAAGTTCTTGGTCCTATGGATATCATAGAGAAAGAGGAGAGGCTTGGGCAAGAACTCAAAGTGACTTCGTTTCTTGGTTTTTTAAGAAATTACCAACTTTTCTTTTGTTAGGCGGACTGATATTCTTTGTCATGAATGCGACAAGCCCTGATTTAAGGGCATCCACGCTTGAAAAAGGGAAGATAGCTGCTGATAAGATGCATATTACTGAGGGTTTTTCCAAGGTGAAGGACTATTTGAATCTTCAAAAGGCTCTTGAGGCTGCAACTGGGATTGGAGACTTTGAGAAAAGACCAGACTACCTGATTGAAGGCGTGAATGGAGTGGATGTTGAGAGATTTAATGGCATCAATGTTTATGAGGGAGATCCTTTTCAAATTCAAGCCGAGCTTGATGTAGATGCTTTTCCGAATGAAGACAGCAAACTAGTAATCTCGTGTCAGCTGAGAGACAAGAATGATACTGTGCAAGATAAACTGGCAACTATAGGAGGGCAGCCTGAGGATCAAAATACAATAACGATTGCAAAGGGAACAAAGAAACAGAAGGTGTTTGCATACTGCAATTTTGACAAGATTGAAAATGTCAAAGGGGCTTTCAAGGATTACAGGGCTTATCTAGTATGGGAATATGCTGAGATAAAAACACAAACAGTGTTGAAAACCTTTATACAACAAAGGACATTGCAAGACCAATTAAGAATGAAGGGAATTGATCCATTGGAGGGAATAAGGGGCAGTGATTATATTGACAGAGATGGGTTTGCGATTGACAACTGCGTGAAGGGATGCGGGTTGGTTGATCTGAGCATGAAGATAGGAAGCCCAATGCCATTGAATGAGGATGGAACAAACAATCTTGATGTCAGGCTTGTTGGATTAAGCACATGGGACGGGAAGCTGCACAAGCTGCATGAATTAGGATTAAAACTACCAAACGGAGTATCTTTCAGAGGAAATGGATGCTTCTGGCAGGGAAAGGGTGGATTGCAGAATGCACAGATAGGAAATAATGCCCTGACATTGAATGAAGGCTCTGACATAATCAAAAAAATAAATGATCGGATAAAACAACAGGAAGAGGTATTAATAAAATACACATGCCCGCTTAACATCGAGGGCGGAGAAGAAGAAATGCCGACTCCTGCAACGATATATGCAACTGCTTATTATGATTACGGAGGGGAAGAACCGGCGCTTGTGCATGTGCTGAAAAGAGAAATGGGGATAGAGGCATGAGAAGATATACCCTTGTAATGTTTGTGATAATTGCTTTGCTGTTAGCTGGATGTGCTGCTGTTCCTTTCGGCAAGAAGGAGATAAGGGATGATTCTTTCCGCTGCAAGAACATTGGAGAAGGAAGGGGGGTGACTGCTGATTTTTTGCAATATGCACCGCCTGAAGAGGTGAGAGAAGGAAGAGATTTTACCTTAGGCATAGCTTTTGCAAATTATTTTGATGATGCGATGCCTGTTGAATTGAAGGTACAAGACACCACAGACACGAATGGATTTCCTGATGAAGGCGTGGAACAAAGCCTGTTGATTGATGGATCATTAGTTGACAATGGAATATGGTATGAACCGGGGTGCAGACTGGCAGAAGAGGAAGGCATTGCTGAGCTGAGCTTGGGACCTTATAACTATAAACCAGTACCTTTTGATGACATCATCCAATTTAGAGGGACGCTGGCGTATGACGCAGATGTAGAATCTTCTTTCATAATATGCGCTTTCAACCCTGCAATGGGAGTCACATCTGAATGTGCAACATCTGAAGTCTATGGGGAATCTGACATGAAGGGAAGAAACAGCAAGGCTCCAATATTCGTTGATGGTGTTGAGAAGATAATAATTGGTTCCAAAGAAGGAGCGACGATAAAGTTTGATGCTACAATAAGAAATGCCGGCGGCGGCTATGCAGGCGGCGATGGAACTGTGGATTTCTCAATGGGGGCTGAAGGGATGGCACTTGAGTGCTACAGCGATTCTGCAAGAAGCGCAACTAAAAGCGGCATGAGCTTATCTTTTGATAAAGAGACAGATGAGGCTGTTGTACACTGCGAAACATTCTTGAGCCTGGACAGGATGCAAACATTTCCAGTGAACATGAAATTGGAGTACAAATATGTTTATCCCATAACAAGCATACAAGTAAAGCTAAAACCTGGCTTGCCTGATGACAGCAGTTAGATTTAAATAGGAAGAGCATATTTGAATGACAAGAAAGAGGGCATATGATGAAGATTAAGAAAAAAAGAGCTGGAAAAACCGGGCTTATTGTTGCTTTAGCATTGTTGTTATTAGTTATTGCAGGATGCCAAGGCGGGTTTGGATTTGGAAAGAAGGTGCAGCCGCAGACAAACACTGCTTTTGTTGGCGGCGTTAAGGGGTTGGAGATAGCTTTTGCGCAGGACCAGCCACCGGATTCTGTATTGGACAGCGGGCAGCAAGAATTCTATTTGACTTTACTGCTTAGAAACTTGGGAGAGTATACAATACCTGCTGGAGGAGTGATTGGATCATTAAGCGGGGTAGTGCAGAGCTCCTTTGGAATGAAGAGCCTGGATGTAACAAACAAGGTGGATGTTTATGGGGTATCAAAAGAGGGAGCGAATGCAATTCCAGGGGGAGAGGAGCAGATGGAATTTGGCACTGCTGTTTTCAAACCTGACCTGCCAGCAGATACAAAGTTCATATTGAAGGCTGATGTATGCTATACTTATCAAACAAAGGCTGTAAGCACTGTATGCCTGAAGAAGAATGTACTGCAGAAGGAGACTGGAGAGGTTTGTATGATAAACAATGCTGCTGTTGGAGAAGAGAACAGCGGAGCGCCGATGCAGATCGAGCAGATGAAGGAGAGCAGCGTAGGGACCAGCAAGGTAAGAATAAACTTCAAGGTTGTCAACAAGGGGATAGGTGCTGTTTATGAGCCTGGGACTTTCACCGGGAAATGCGCAGGAATGGAAAGCGAGAAGAACAGGGTGAAGGTGGCTGTTGAATCTGCAGACAATACTTTTAATGCTGCTTGCACGCAATTAAGCAACGGGAACAGCGGAGTTGTGACGCTTGTGAACAACCAGAAAGACATGACATGCACGATTGACACTGGAAACATGCAGGACATAACATTCCAGGACTTAGTGATTGTGAAGCTTGATTACCAGTATAGGGAAGCTGTTACCACGCAATTGGTTGTGACTAATGCTGGCTGATAAGTAAATTTATATAACTTCGAAATAATTTTCTTTGGGGGTTATTATGAAACTTATTGGGGATTTTCATATACACAGCAGGTATGCGCAAGCATGCAGCAAAGTAACTACGATCGATCTTCTTGAAAAATATGCGCGTGTTAAAGGGTTGAATATACTTGGCACTGGAGATGCTTTGCATCCGCTTTGGTTCAAGGAGATCACTTCTTTCTTGACAGAGGATGAGAACGGCATATTGTGGAGTAAATCAAAATTTCCTTTCATATGGCAGACTGAAGTATCTTTGATGTACACACATGGCGGAAAAGGAAGAAGGGTTCATCATGTTGTGCTGATGCCGAATAAAGATGTCGTGAAGCAAGTCATTGATATTATTACAAAAAGATGGAGAGTCGATTATGATGGAAGACCTATTTTTGGATTACCGAGCGTTGATTTTGTTGACATGATGAGATCGATTAGCACTGAAATTGAGATAATACCCGCCCATGCGTTTACAAGTTGGATGAGTGTGTTTGGCAGCAAATCTGGTTATGATTCACTTCAAGAGTGTTTTGAAGAGAGAGCGAAGTATATTCATGCAATAGAAACTGGCATGTCATCGGACCCTGCAATGGATAGAAGATTGTCACAATTAGACAAAATAAATCTAGTTTCTTTTTCTGATCCGCATACTTATTTTCCTTGGAGGCTTGGGAGAGAAGCAACTATATTTGACTGCGAATTGACTTACAAGGGAATTGTCAATGCAATAAGAACTGGAGGAGGATTGAAGGGAACCATAGAAACTCCGCCAGCATATGGAAAGTATCATGTTGACGGGCATAGGAACTGCAACATTACTTTGGAGCCTGATGAAACGAAAAGGATTAATGGAATCTGCCCAAAGTGTCATCAACAGTTGACTATTGGAGTGGCTTACAGGGTTGAGCAATTGGCAGACAGGATGCAACCAGAACATGTTCCTTACTATGTTTCACTCATACCATTGACTGAGCTCATAGGGGCTGTGCATGGGATAAAACAGCTAGCTTCCAAGAAGGTTTGGGAGGTTTATAATAAATTGATTAAGGAATTTGGAAGCGAGTATAATGTGCTGTTAGATGCTTCTGAGGATGCACTGAAGAAGATTGTTGATGAGAAACTGGTGAATGTTATTTTGATGAATAGGGAAGGGAAACTGAAGATAATTCCTGGCTACGACGGGGTTTATGGAAGGATTGCATTAAATGAAAACCAGATTGTCAAATCTCCTACGAAACAGAAATCGCTTGGTGAATTCTGATTAATTTTGCGATAGAACCGCAACTAAATAACCCTTAAAAATTCCTCTGGCGTTGCAATCTTTATTCCTTGAAATTCCTTAAGGTTCAACAAATGCTTGTCGTATGTTATAACATATTCAGATGAAGAGGCTAGCGCACATTCGATAATCTTATTGTCATCTGGATTTTCTTTTACAACATTTACTTTTGCTACTGGTTTTATCAATGTTACAAAAGACAGGATTTTTTCTAGAATATAAGTAATCTCACTTCCAGAATAATCGAAATCTCTGTTGAGAACTTTCTGATATTCTGACAAAATTTCTACTGAAGAGAATATTCTAGAGCTAGGCTGCAGCAACTTAAACAATAGCTTCTGCGCAACACTTCCATCCCATAGAGTAGCAGAAATAAGAACGTTTGTGTCAAATACAACACGCATCACTACTTCTCCCTTGATTTTTTGACGATATCTGGGATGTCTGATTCCTTTATACCCCTATCTTCAAGACGCTTTTTCCCATCTTTCGCTATAACCCGCAGTTCTTTTATTAATTTGTCTTTTGACGGTGTTTCTATCTTTTTCAGAATTATTGTATCTTTATTGCCAACAACCGCAAAGACCGTGCCTTCAGCTGCATTTAACCCTTCCCTTATATCTTGAGGGATAACAATCTGCCCTCTTGAAGACATCTTCGTCGTTTCGACTTCCATTTCGATTTCCTCCCTAATCTTATTTTCTTATCATAAGAATATCTTATTTATAAAGATTTCGGCTCTTTGTTTTGGTTATTACTATGAGCAATACCGAAAGCTTTTTATATTAATCATTATTCAGAAGTGGTAACATAAATGGAGAAAAAATGAAAATAGTATCTATCTTGATTGGGTTTGTCTTGGCTTTTGCAAGCTTAGCAGTTAGCGTGAATGCATATGGGATTTATGGATCTCAAGGCAACAGCTACTATGGGGGATATCCTTTCAGCTATCAAGAGAGCACAGACTTTTACAAGAACTTCAACTTCAACAGTAACATAAACAACTTTAACCAGAAGAATGACATATTCTCAGAGAACAGAGGAAGCCAGTTTAGCGACTTGTTTGATTCTAGATTATCATCAGGGACAAACGGATTTTCAAATAGCTATGCACAAGATTATCTGAATAATGCCAATGTTGATTTGAATGATGGATACAGCTTCACCAAAGGACCATGCGCTGTTGAGGTTGTCAAGGGGGACTTCCGCGGGAAAGACAATGACTTTACGCTGGTTAAGAAGGTATGCGACAACATAGAGGGAACATTCTATAAAGACAATAATTACATGAATAGTCTAAGTAATTCTGCCTCTGCTGACAATAATAACTTTGGCGCAAATGCTTATCAGAACCAGTATACTAACCAGAATACACTGAATAATGCTTATAATAACCAGCAGACTTTATCCACTTCACAGAGCTTGATGCAAGAATCTTTGAGCGTCAGCTTTGGGAAAGGGACTAGGATTGTGCTGAATTAAGGAGAGAATGAACATGGACAAAGTCAAGACTTTTGTTGTTCAGGTTGATCCAGCTAGCTCAAAGATGGCTGGTGCCAAAGATGCTTGCTTAAGATTGGATGAACTTGTTAATGCACTTGGTGCAAAATACATCAAGTCTGTTGCCGATTATAACCTCTATAGCCGGCATGGCGGCGGTTGTAGTGATGACATGTATGGAATAAAACGTGTTGTTGTTTATGAAGAAAGGGAACATTCGTCTGAATATGGCTACTTACCTTGATGCTTAGCATGAAAATGAAAGGCGTAAAAATATTTGAGAATGGAACTGTTAAGGAATGTCTGCAGAGATGCTTAAGCGAAGGCTACCGCCCAGCAACAGCAGTAAAAGTCAATAAATTGGCAATGAGAAGAATAATTCCTCATCAGTATTACACTACTGCAACTGTCTCTTTCAAAGGACAAACGCGTGATGCTGAACTTTCAGAGTTAGAAAATATTGAACAATTTTATCAGGATGGGGGCCGTTTGTTCTTCGTTATCTGCGGCTGTGGTAATCAGGGTGGCTACGACGGCCTTGACAACGATGGTTGTTTTGTTGGGATACGTGATGAAGGTATCTCAGAAACAGGAACTTCAGAAACTTCTAAACTAAAAACACCTACGCTAGAAGATGTTGTTCAAGCAATGCAACCTTATGTTCCGGAGGCTTGCAGAGAAGAAGCAGAACAAAAATTAAGAGAGTTATACAACAAAGAATAATTTATCCAATATAATCAGTATCGTCTTCCAGCTCAGCATTCAACGGCTGATTTTCTTTCTTCCTGCTTAACTTTCCCATATTCTGCATGTTGTTTGTCCTTCTGGCAATCTCCTTTTCTATTTCGTTGACTTCCTCATCCAAATCTGAAAGCTCCAGGTTAAGCTTCAGCTGCTTCTTTAAAATTTTCAGGATGTTGCGTGCGCCTTTAATTCCAAGGTAATTTGGATGGCCGAATGTCTCTGCCAATAATGTAACTGCTGGAATTTTCTTTGTACCTGCCAATCCTGTAAGTAATCCTGAAACGCCGACAATCGGACCGACAATGCCATGGATGTCTGTATTAACCAGCTGAGACTTGTATTTTGAGACTATCTTTTTTGAATTTCCTGTGCAGTATACCTTTGGATTCTTCGGGACACGAGGCAAGGCAATGCCACCAATGGTTATGATTTCTCCGCCTTTTCCCTTTTCGAATGTGTCTAAAATTGTATTGCAGAAGTCATAACAGGAGCTTTCTGAGATTGGCTGGATATCGCCTGCAAGGAACATTAAAGTCCTGTCCTTGAAGTTTTTATAGTAAATGTTAATTTTTGGCAATTCTACCAAGTTATCTTCATTGACAAAAACGCAGTGAGGAAGATCATTTGATGATAATTCATAGAGCTTTTCAGCCTTGAATGCATCAATAAGGTAATCTACTGCTATCTTTCCAACATTACCCATACCTGGAAGACCTTCTATCAAAACCGGGCTTTTCAGTTGAGTTTTAGCTAATTGCTTAAGCTTCCAAGATGACATAGCGGATTAAAGCCTACTTTCTTTATAAAGATTGTTGTTTTTGCTACCATCTTGCGCTATTTTCCATGTCTCTTTTATAATCGAATAATACATACAAAAGTTTCGATTATAATCGAGTGTTTTCCTGCTATCTTTCGTTCATTATTTGTTGTTTCGCCAAGCGCCTGTAATGGCCATATTTATCTTCTGGAGAGTATTTGGCAGGCTTTGTTGACAACGTGATGGAACTGCATTTCGGACAGGCTTTCTTTATTGTGAAGATGTCGCAGGCTTTGCAGTAGAGAATCTCGACCTTCATTTTTCTTTTAAAACTTCAGCTATTCCGCTTGATTTTTGGACTGTGGAAAACAGATTCTGAATGAAATCATCCAAATCAGACTCTGCTTTTTTGTAATCTGTTGACTTGATTGCAATCTTGAAGCGAGGACTGCCAAGATAAGTAGTGGTAATTTCCATCTTTTTTGATTTTGCGTAATCTGCTGCTTTCTTGAATGATTCCTTTATGTGCTCTACACCGTCTGGCAAACTGTTCTTGACTGATATGATCCTAGATAGTTTTATCTCCTGCGGCTTGATGCGCTGCTGGATTAGCTCTGCCAATTTTGAAGATATGCTCTTTTCTATGCCAAGCCTTGAGAGGATTGATTCGCCATGCTCAGCAACTTCCTGGAAACAGGCATTCAAAGAACCATATTCCTTGACAATTGTGAAACCAATCTTCTTGTACAGATCATGGACAGTCAGCTTCATCGTCTGCGCAATGTATTCAAGCATTTTTTCAGCTTTTTTTTCCAGGTTATGGTCCTCCATCTTCTTTATGCGGACAGATGTGCTGACCCTGCGAAGAGAGAGCTCGATGTTATTGTGAACCTGATTGATGCGAAGAACCTTGCAGACTATCTTCTTGCCTTCCTTGACGTATTCGCGAATAGTGCGGATCCTTCCAGGGGCAATTTCTGATATGTGTATTATACCTTCCTTGTTTTCATATTCGTCTAAGTCAACAAAAACAGAATTATTGATTATTTTCTTGACTGTGCACAGGACTACTTCGCCAGATTCAGGAAAGGCTTGCTTCTTGTATAGCATTTTATGTCAGAACTTCCAGGATTCGGGCCTTGACCTTGCCCTTTCCGCCAGCAGGCTCAGCAACTGTCTTGCCGCAGACAAGGCATTTTATTACTGTTGCAGGCTTGCCAAATATGATCTGCTCGTTCTTGCATTTAGAGCAGCGTACCTTGATGAACTTTGAGGATAATTCACGCATCATGATTTTAGCCCTATTTTGGAGGATATATAAACCTAACTGTCGCCACCTCTAAAAAATGGGTTGTAGTAAGGTTTAAATAGTTATTATGATGAATCTTTTGTCATGAGCAAGGTGAAGATACAGACAGAGCATGAGACAGGCGTGCACAAGATGACGCGATGGCTTGCCATTGTTCTGGGATTAATGACTGCCATTATAATATTCATCAGCCATGACAATCCAAGCATAACTGGAGGGGCTGTCTTCAGCAATGTCTATGGGGGCGCAAGCCCGTTCGTGATATTGTTTGTGCTAGTGGTTGTGATTTATCTGTACAAAAAACTGCACTAAACTTTCTTTAAGAAAACCTACCGATAGGATAATATTAGTGGCAAGGAAATAATCAAACAAGCTCCAGCTTACGGGCTCTTCTTCCGTAGTTTTGAACACTAGTCTTGTTGCAGACTGAACATTTAAATCGAAGATCATGCTTCTTGGATGTCTTTTTGCCAGTCATCTTTGGCTTTGTTGGCTTTGAACCCCAACGCCCAAGATTGCCATATCCAACACCGCGGCCGCGCTTGTTGGCACGTGCGATAGAACCATGTTTTAATGTGCCGCGATCTCTTTTTCTGGCAATACTAATAATCTGTTCGGTATGTTTTTTACAATGCGGACAATAGCGCCTTGTTTTTTTAGCTCTTTTCACTTTTGATTTCCTCTGCGCGTTTTTTCTTGATTAATGTGTTTGCTATATTACATGGAACGTATCCCATGTCTTCTTTTTCAAATGGGCCGTATATCTTCAGATCCGGCGTCACAAACTGAGGAGTCGGATGTATGAAGCGAACCAGCTTGTTTTGGGAGGGCTTTTCCTCTGTTTTTATAGTTTTTGGTGTTTCCTTTATGATTGGCTGCTGATTACTAAGCATGCTGTCAAGAATCTCCTTTCGGTACTTATCGAAGACGGCATAGACGTCTGTGAAAAGCTTGTTCTCTTCCGGCAAGAGCGGCATTTCTTCTTTTGAACCTGAACGCGATGCAAGCAATGCATGCTGGACGATCTTGTTTTCTCTTCTTTCGTATAATTCCCTGATAAGCTTTTTTGCATTTTCCAACTGCTTTCTTGTGTTTGTTATTTCTTTTGAGAAGGCTGAATCCTTTGGCGATTGGGTGATGAGGCGCTCTTTCTCTTCGAGATAATTAATTATATTCCTGAAGAAATCCTTGTCCAATTCCTGGATGTTCTGGTTGTATTTTTCCTTCCTCAAGAGCTCGTAGAGCGTTTCGTAGGTTATCACATCAGCCATATTGAGGCCCCCCAGTTTCTTATAATAGGAAATCTTTTAAGCATTTTCATTCTTTGATCTATTGATTGGTGTTATGACTTCTTTTAAGGAAAGGCCTGAGGATTTTGAGGTCACTGAGGTGATGGACTTTGAGAAACAGAAGAATGGGGAATACATGTACTTTTTGCTTACAAAAAGGGAATGGGGGAGCTTTGAGGCATTCAAGGAGATAGCAAGGAAAGCTAAGATAAAGCCGAATTTGATTGGATATGCTGGATTGAAAGACAAATATGCTGTCACACACCAATATATCTCTGTTCCGAAGACTTTTGGAAAGAGACTGCACGAGATAAGGATCAAGGATATAGAATTAGAATGGGCTGGAAATAATGATGAACGAATTACATTAGGGACTTTGAAGGGGAATAGATTTAAGATAGTTGTGAGGGACGCTGATGAGAAGAAAGAACTTGCTGTTGACAGAGTGAAGAATTATTTTGATACACAGAGATTTGGAAGCAAGGCATTAGTGACTGGGAGGGCTTTGACACAGCATGATTTTAATAGGGTTTGCAAATTAATGGGGTTAAAGATTAAGGATAACGATCCGATAAAGGCTTTACGAAGAATTGAGAGAAGGGTGATGAGATTTTATACTAGTTCATATCAAAGCTGGATGTGGAACTCAGTTGTTGAACAACTGCCTGATGATGTTAAGAAGGTTCCCATATTAGGATATTTAACTGAGTTTAATGACAAAAATGTTGAGAAGCTTTACAAGAAACTGATGAAAGAAGAGAAAATAGATCTTGACAGCTTTTTGTTGAAACCTTTTCCTGAGCTGAGCAGCGAAGGGAGTGAGAGAAACGTTTATTTTAATGTTAATGATTTTTCTTATCAATGGGAATGGGATGAACTGCATGGCGGGAAATATAAGTGCATTTTAAACTTCTTTCTACCCAAGGGTTGCTATGCAACGCTGGTCGTCAAACAGCTCTTTCCTGGCGTGAAGGACAAATCTCTTTGAGGTTTTTTAGGTATTTTATTGTAATAATGTTTGTTTCACGTCGTCACTAAATTCATAATAATCTTTTTCTTTCAGCTCTTCAATAATCTCTCTGATTTCATCTTTTGAAATAATACTCTTTGTTTTGCAGTGGATTAAAAAAGCTGGAATACTCATTACTGTTATTCCTTCTTGTTTGGCATGTTGAGCTGCTCTTCTATCGTCCATAAGAAGAAGTGCATTTGTTTCCTTAGTAAAAGCGATACATTCTGTTTCTCCTTTTCCAAATTCTCCAAAACCAGTTTCTGCTACTTCTTTTATGATAATTTTATGTTCGTTAGATTTTAATGCTTGAAAGAGAATCTCGCTTACTGGGCTTGTTCAAGTTCGTGAAGAACCCCGCTTGTTATTGTAATTGTTTCTGTTTGTAATGCTTTGAAAATGAGGTCTATTCTTCCAATCTTTAAAAATGAACTGAGAAAATCCGCGTCGATAACAATCATCCTTTCCACTTCTTGAATTTTTCAAGTTCTTTGTTCATTTCTTCACTAGTCATTGCACTGCTTTTTCGCGGGATGCCTTTTTTAGCCAATATACTTTTCATTTCCTCATAATTAACATCAGCTATTTCAACAGCTTTTCCCAGTGAAATCTTTCCTTCTTTGTAGAGGGTGCATGCTATTGCTATTCTTAGGTCTCTTCTTGCTGCCAGGAGGGTTCTCATTGCATCTCTTAGAAACTCCGATGTACTGTCATAGTAGCCAGTCTTTGGGATTGCTCCTAACTCTAAGCGAAGCGTTT
>CAYITV010000003.1:0-23040 GCA_964366285.1 Candidatus Woesearchaeota archaeon
GTTGGTTGTGCTGGACGAGAGCGGAAGCCTTGCAGGGATTGTATCAAACTCTGACGTGATAAAGCAGTTCTTAGAGGTAAGGCAGAAATTACTTGACCTTTCCATAGGATTCTAGAGAAAATTTCATGTTTATTTTGTCCAGTATATGTGTTAGATCTTCTGGGAGAGGTGCTGTGATATCTATGATTTTTTTTGAGATTGGGTGGATGAATCTTATCCTTACTGCATGCAGAAACTGGCGCCTTAATATTGTTGGGTATCGGTTTGCTGATGAGTTGCCGTAGATTCTGTCTCCGAGGATTGGATTTTCCTGATGAGCAAGCTGAGCGCGGATCTGATGCATCTTGCCAGTGTGAAGATGAAGCTCCAGAAGCGAATACAATGGAGATTCTTCCAATACCTTGTATGATGTTTCTGCTGTTACTGATCCTTCTTCATTCTTTGGGACAATAAGCATGCGGTGCTGGAATCCTTGTGTTGTTTTCTTTAGAGAAGAGCGGAGCATGCCTTGCTTATTTCTGATATGGCCAACTGCAAGAGCAAGATAGTATTTCTCAACCTTTCTTTCCTTGAAGAGATTGAACAATGACAAGATAGCCTGGCGGTTTTTTCCTATGATAACTATGCCTGATGTGCCCCTGTCAAGACGATGCGCAAGTGCAGGCTTTGTTGATGCGTCTTTTAGATATGCTTTTACTTGGTCGATTAAATTATATTTTTCCACTCCTGTGCCTGGCTGGGATGCAAGCATCGGAGGCTTGTTTACTATTAGAATATCACCATCTTCGTATAAAACTTCGAATGTTTTCTTGATTGAAACTGTTTTTTCTTTTTTTGTTAGGTTTTCATATTCCCCTGGAGAAAGGAATAATGTCACATTGTCGCCATTTTTAAGACGGTAATTCGGTTTTTCTTTCTTGCCGTTGATATGGTATACACCGTTTCTTAGAGATTTATAGATAAGAGACAGAGGAGCGCTTGAGAAATGCTTTCTTAGGAAGCGGTCAAGACGCAGGCCTTCAGATTTTTTGTCGACTATGAGATCTACCATTCAAGAATATTGAATCTATATATTCTTAAACCTTCGGTAAGCAAAAATCATTCCAGAGGAACTTCGCTCCACAATGTCCAGTCTTTTGACGGGGCGTAATCACCGACTATGAAGTTCGGGGCTTGCGGAGCACGGCCGAAGTAAGAGCTTTCAATATCTGTCCATGACTGCGATGCCATGTCTATGCGGTACATAGGGGAACCCAATATCTTCCATGATTCTGTCAATGGCTGGTGGAAACGGCCTTCTTTTTGCCCGCCAGGCTCAGCAATGAATTTTCCAGTGTAACCTTTTTCTTTCATCTTTTCTACGAATCTCTGTATGGGGACATTTCCCTCTCCAGGAGACAGATGCTCATCATGGTAACCGAAGTTATCTGAGAGATGAACATGACCAATGATGCCATCTTTTGTCAGCTTACCAACTTCATTCGTGAGCCAATTGTCAAAATCTTTTTTTGAGCCTTGATAGAACTTATACCAGAAGTTTGCGTGGCCTACATCAAATGTGCCTTTGATATGATCTTCTGCAACCTTTTTTGCCTCATCTTCACCCATTCCTTTTCCTTGAAGATTTTCTGTCATCTTGCTCCTGGAGGCTTCTATAATCTTCCTGTATTCATCAGGGTGGCTTCCATATTCCTCTGGCCGCCAGTTTTCAGGCGCAATCCACAACGGCTCTTTCAGATGCTTTTGTTTCTCCATTTCATATGCATTCATTGCTGCCAATGCAATAGTCTCTGCTGTTTGTTTCAAGCCATATTTTTCAACCGGGACCATATGATCTGTCTGCTGTCTTTGATTGTAGGCTTGTGCACCATATGAACTTGCTGTCTTTTTGTAACCTTCAGCCTGCATCTTGATTTCTTCTTCGCTATCTTTAATGTACTTATAAGGATCTTTTATGTAATTTTCAAAATCTGGAGAACTTTTTGGTGGCTGCACGCCTATTTCCTTTCCAAATTCTATTGCATCAAGGCGGGCTGTGACTGGATTTTTTTCTCGGCCTTTTTCTAAGGACAACCTACGCCGCTGAATCATGTTGCTCTTATCTTCAATCTCTTGGGCCATGCTTGTCAGTCTTCGCTCTTCTCCTTCATTTAACTCAATCTCACGATGGATTAATTTATCAAAGATAAATTTTACTGGATCTTTCCCCTCTTTGTAGGCTTGTTCCTCAAAATCACTGATTTTCTTTGTCTCAAATTCTATAAGACCTGTTTTACTGTTGCGCAATGGATTTTTCCATGGATCTTTCATGCCTTCTTCTGCTGGTTTAGGGATTGTCACTTCAGCATCACGCCTGATTGCTTCAAGCTTCCCTGTGCGGTCGTCTACAACGTACAACGGGGCTTTTTTCTCTTCTTCAGGAAATGCGAGGAAGCGAGGCTTGCCTTCTTCTGTTTTTTCTAAACTGTATAATGGCCTGGGAAATTCACCGAGATGCATGACAACCGGGCCGCCTTGAGTAACATCAGATGCGAAATCTATGGCTCTCTTGACTTCGTGCAGGACAAACTGCCTTGTCTCATCGCGGAAAGCGCCTTCTTGATAACCTGATGCATACCCGACATTCGGCGAGGCGTGCGTTGAAACTTCAATCTCATTTATTTTTGCCAGCTCTCTCATCTCCTGGCGTTCACGAATGCCATAACTTTCTGGTGTGTGGCCGCCTGGCTGGGAGCGTGACCCTTTGGCAGCGCCCATGAATCCGAGCTCGACAACCTTTGCTCCGCGGAAGACATTTGCTTTCAATCCTTCACCAACATCTCCAATACCGTGAGAAATTCCTATCTGTTTAGGATCAATGCGCATTTCTTTTCCCTTGTCCAATGCATTCCAGTAATCTGATTCCATTTTTTATGATTAAATCCTGTCTTTTTTCTTTTTATAAGTTTCTGTTGCCTTCAAAGGGTCAAATGTTTCCATGACGCGATCGCTTTCATTTCTTGTGAACTTTTCCTGGCGGGCAGGAGCATAATCTGGCTTCTGCAGAGCATCTAACTTAAGCGCATCGCCAGACTCCCACTTGAATGCCAGGCTTTCGTACGAGGAGCTTTTGTATTCCTGACTCTTTGATGGGGTGTAATCTTTGGAAGACTGAATGTTATTCTCTTCCTTTGATTGCTCTTTTGATACAACTGTTTCAAGAGGAGATTCTGTTTCTCTTCTTTCCTGCTGCCGTTTTTCCTTTTCCTGGGTCAAATTAACCAAACGAGACGGCGCTGGAGCGACTGCTGTCTTTTTCCATTCCTTCTTTTCGTCCTGCTCCTTCTGAACTTCCTGGATTTCTGCCCTTATCTTCTCTATTATTTCCTTGTCATGTTCCTTCTTCAATGATTCAGACAGAATGCGCAATTCCTGCTCTAGCGGGAGCTTCTTTAACTGCTTCCTTAAAACCTGCCATTCCCTGATGTTCATAACAAACAAACGCCTTGACTGATTAAATACTTTACTCCGCCATCATGCCGTGTGTTTTCTTGAAGACCTTGTAGCAGAGATATGCATGGGCGCTTACAATCTCCTTTGCCTGCTTTTCTTCCTCGCCTGCATACCTGTCTCTTGAGCTGAGTTTCCAATTTTTAAGGCCGAACATGTCCTTGAATCCAGAGACAACAGATGTTATCGGCTCAAACAGCGACTGGCGATGCGGCTCTTCCGCCTTCTTTTCTTCCTCTCCTGCTTTTGTCAGATATCTGTCAATCTCATCCTTCATTGCAAGAATCGAATCATCTACAGCAGCCAATAATTCCAGGTCTTCGTCATCTATCTTCTTCTTGTAGTTTTCAAGCTCCTTCTTATTTTCGTCTGCGACAAATGCGTCTATGATAATTGTTGATCGGCCGCGATGGATTGCTCCGCGCTGGTAATCCTGTTGGTAGACCATCTCTGGTATGGCGACAAAGTTCCAGCGAACACGAAGGCATGGAATGAAATGCTTGAACTCGTGAGTTTCCTTCAATCCTGGAGAGACTTCTATGTCAAATTCCTTCTTAGTTGCAATCACCTCAAGCTCGATCTTTGAAGTGTCGAAGGCTGCAACAATATCGCTGTCTCCCAATGGACCTTTCATCTGCAGGCGCCTGATGTTGCGGAGGTACGGGCGAAGCCAGTTGAGGTAAATCTTTATGACATGATAATGCTGGCGCATGTACTTGAGCTTGAATCTCTGCCCTGTCTTCAACTCCTCATATGTCTTTTCCTTCCATATCATGTACTGCTTGAGCTTCCTGGCAAGGACTTCGCGGACCTTCCTGTTGAATGAATCCTTTAACTTATCAACTTCCCTCTCGACAGAATCAATATTCTTTGGGTGGACAGAGTAAAACAAATCAGGCAATGTAACAAATCCAACATTCATGGCAAGACCAGTGACAGAGCCTGGATTTTTTCCGCCGCCCTCAACCATGTCAACCCAGACGCTTTTCAATGCAACCTCGGCAGCATCTTCTCCCTTGTTGCTGCGATCATAATATTCCAACCTTTCGTCCATGATTCGAAGCTCGCGAAGGAGCTGGAACAGGGATTTTATCATGTTGCCGATGTTTCCCATGATCTGCTGGAACTTGTCAATCTGTGCTGCACGCTTCTGCTCTGCTGTGCCCCAGTATGAGCTCATCTCTCCTGCCGTGTAGATATCCTTGATTTTTTCTATCTCTTCCTGCTTGTAGCCGAGGCCGAATGGCTGGGTGTTCTGAAGGAAGCGAAGAATGGAGAAGTATTTCTCTTCAACTCCTGCCTGGGTGCTGTCAATAATCAATGTGTACTGGGATTTTCCAGCCTTATACTTGCTAGGCTCAACAATTTTTCCTGGTTCTAGCGGTTTGTCTTCAGAAGCCATGGTCCCTCTTTTCAGCAAAAGGTTTAAATAGGTCAGCACTTATAAATGTTATTATCATCCAAAAGAGGAGAGCATGACATTGTTTTCTAAGAAGCGAAGACCAAGCGTACTAGAGAGAGAGCTTGACAGGCCGGCGAAAAGATCCGACCTGCAGGAGCCGATGCGCAGCGATGACAATTCACTTGGAGATTTCGAGCCTGCGCCAAGACAACAACCAATGCAGCAGCGAAGGCAGATGATAGCTGAGCCGGATTATCCTGAACCACCGCGGCTGCAATCGACAATAGCTTCGAGAAGCATCACAGAGAGCAATTATGAGATAATACTGAGCAAGATAGATGTCATAGATGCCAAATTAGACGGCGTATCAAGAAGGCTGGAAATGCTTGAGAGATTACTGCAGGCATTGCAGCAAACACCAACTGGCCAGGACAACACGCAGTATAAGGGATATCAACGCAGAGTATGGTAAGGCGTGATGAAAAGAAAGAATGTTTTTCTCATTGCAGCATTAATTGTTTTGCTTGATCAAACAACAAAATACATTGCCAAGAATAATTTCAATTACACAACAAACACTGGCGCAGCATTCGGGATATTGCAGCAATATACAAACATACTGATTTTGATTTCAATGATTGTTGCCATAGCACTGATTTATTACATACGAAAATATCCTTTTGTAGAATTGGGATTTCTTCTTGGAGGGACTTTGGGAAATCTTATTGATAGAATAATACTTGGGTATGTTGTAGACTTCATCAATGTCGGATGGTGGCCAAGCTTCAACATTGCAGACAGCTTCAATACAATAGGGGCGATTCTTCTTGCGATAAGATGGATGAAGAAGGATTAGAACTTATGAAGGACCAAGAAAGACCTTATCTCATCAATCAATGCCTGATATTCATTGACAAGCTCGCCTTCCAAGCGCTCGATGCGGTCGCGGATTATGTAATTGTCGTAGATGTGCCTCGCTCTTTTCATAAACGGGGTCTTGCTCCACTTGTTGTCGTAATCCTTTGAGAGATATGATGTTATTTCAAACTCCACCTTGCCCTTGTTTGTAGATATCTTTACTCCACTGCGC
Organism: Candidatus Woesearchaeota archaeon; assembly: GCA_964366285.1. Taxonomy (GTDB): domain Archaea; phylum Nanobdellota; class Nanobdellia; order SCGC-AAA011-G17; family UBA489; genus CAYJXC01. The sequence continues at coordinate 5,982 of CAYITV010000003.1, forward strand.
TCAAGCTCAATCTTGCTCAATCCTGTTACTGTGTAGCTGATGTCTATAACGAATTTGAGATAGGTATCAATCTTCCTTTCAGCAGTCCATGAGATAAGGATGATCTTACCGCCTGGAGTCTCCTGCTCCTGATAAACCTTCTCGTAGAATGCATAGCCGTTGTTCTCGAACCAGCGGAACAGCTGCTTGTACAACTCTTCCAGATCGAAAATAGAATCTTGCTTGATCTTGAACTTATCCAGCAGAATACTCTTCAGCATATCAGGATGAGTTATTCTTTCTTTAAATAGATTGTGGAACTAGAGGCTTGGATAAGCAAATATGCAATGCTTTTTATCAGTGTTAAGTTTAAATAGATTGAGCTAGTTGTGTTTACTATGTCCATAAGCAGTAGCATACTAAATTTATCACTGCCTTTTATGAATCACTGGGGGTATTGGATAATATTGATAGCTGCCATGCTGGAAGCAACTCCCATATTTGGCCTTTTGATTCCTGGGCAGGTCATAGCAATATTAGGCGGTTTTTTAGCCAAGACACAGGTATTGGACTTGTTTGATGTGATATGGGTCTGCGCGTTGGGCGCGGTAATAGGAGACTTGATTGGATATCTTTTGGGAAGAAGATACGGCGTTTCATTCATATCAAGATATGGAAGATATTTTTTCTTTAAAAAAGAACATTTTGAAAAGACAAGGGAGCTGATGAGCAGCCACACTGCAAAAACATTGATAATCGGAAGATTCAACTCATTGACAAGGGCATTTGGGCCATTTGTTGCAGGCGCTTCTGAGGTCGGCTTCATAAGGTTCTTGATATGCAACCTGATAGGGGGAATAAGCTGGGCTGCGTTTTTCGTGATGGCTGGATTTATCTTCGGAAAAAGCTATGAGGTTGCATCCAAATATATTGGCAGGTTTATCTTCATAGGAATTGCATTAAGCATAATAATGATATATGGATATGTTTACATAAACAAGAGAAGACGCATCTTTGCAAAATATCACCTTCATGTGCTGCTTATCAACATAGCATCTCTGTACATATTTTCAAAGATGATTGAGGACGTTGCTGAAAGGGAATTTGTCGCCAGGTTAGACTTGCTGATAAACGAGAAGGTGATGCTGCTTTGGAATCCGATAATGAACAAGATAATGATACTCATCACAAATATAGTAAGCGCGACATCTTTGATAATTCTTTCCTTATTATTGCTTGGATTTTTTGTTTACAAGAAGAGGTGGTATAGCTCCATGCTTTTGGCGATGAGCCTGATTGGCGGAAAGCTAATTCAGATGCTGATAAAAGCGGTGATAAACCGCGCAAGGCCGGAAAACTCCTTGATAGCTGCTGATGGATATGCATTTCCAAGCGGGCATGCGACCATGGCAATAATATTCTTTTCTTTATTGGTTTATTCCTTCAAGGATGACATAAGAGATATCTATCTGAAAAATTCGTTCATACTGGCAAATGTAATCATATTTTTGCTGATAGGATTCAGCAGGATATACCTGAATGTTCATTGGTTAAGCGATGTGATTGGAGGATATGCATTGGGGATGTTTGTGTTGACTTATATGATATTGATGCTCAAGGTGATAGGATCCTTAATGGAAAAAAGGAATAATGTCAAGATTGTTGAGATTGCAAAGAGCATAAGATGAAAAATAATAATGAGAAACTAAAGAAGATATACAAAACATTATTTGAAGCTTATGGACCAAAAGGATGGTGGCCGATAGCAACGAAATCTGGAAAAAAGGGATTTGATGACAGAGGATATCACAAGAATAGTTATCTTTCCAATGATGATGAGAGATTTGAAATAAGCGCTGGAGCGATATTGACACAAAATACTTCATGGAAGAATGCCGAGAAGGCAATAATAAACATGAAGGAGAATAATCTCCTGAGCAGAAAGGCAGTGAATGATGTTGATGAGAGGAAGCTTGCAGAGCTTATCAAGCCTGCAGGTTATTTCAACCAAAAGGCGAAAAAATTGAAAATATTTGCAAGATTTGATGATAAAATAACAAGAGAAAACCTGCTCGGATTATGGGGGATAGGGAAGGAGACTGCTGATTCGATATTATGCTATGCTTACAATGAAAAAATATTTGTTGTTGATGCTTACACTCAGAGAATATTTCATCGGATTGGATTTGACGAGAATGGATATGACGAGATACAGGGGCTTGTGATGAGGAATTTCAATAAAGTTGATGAGCTTAAAGAATTCCATGCGCTGCTGGTTGAGCTGGGAAAAAACACATGCAAAACCACGCCTCTTTGCGACAAATGTCCTTTGATGAAGCATTGCAAGAAGCGAGATGTCGAGAATCGATAATTGATCTTCCCAATTAACAAAAAAACAGGGTCGAAATCTTTATAAGTTTGAGGTTGCTGTAAATATCCCAGAAAAGCAGGTGTATTAGATGATTCAAAAAAGAAAGGCACTGTTCTCACACAAAACATTTTACACTTTGGTAGGACTTCTTCTCCTAAGCAGCTTAAGCTACCTTGCCTATTCGTATACGCAAAACATACCAGACCCGGGGCATGGTGCTGACACTATATTAATCACAATTAACGGCCAGGAAAAGACCCTGCAGGATGCTTTAGATGCAGGCGATTTCGTGAGTGCGCCAGTCAACAATACTCCTGGGGGCGGAGGTGGCAGTGGAACACTTTTGTGTTTTGATGGAACCACATGTAATCCTGGTGGCATGGAAGATTTATACCAAGAGGTCGGTATTGGTACCGATGATCCTAATAAGAAGCGTTGCTGCGGGGTTGTTGATCCTTTAGCGATTGAAACAGCTGTTTTGGAGGTTGGCGCTGACAATGATGGCGGTGGTGATCCGGATTGTTGGATTATTTCTGAACCTGGTTCTAGCACATGCGGGACACCGAATCTTCCTCCACCAAATGGCGATGCTTATTCGTGTAGCGTGCTTAGTTGCAGTGCGCCTCAGCATGGTGCCTGTGTCAAAGAAACCTTGAAATACTATAATGGCAAAACAATCAATGGCGTGAAAGGCGGGTGGTTGATTAGTTCATGGGAAGACACTAAAAAAGCAAGCCCTTGCAAAGACAGCACCTCTGATAAGCTTGAGATTACTTTAATTAGACCTTAATTCTTTGAAAAGCAGACAAACAATTAAAATTTTTGGAGAGGAAATAATAAGTTAGGCATACGCAACATGAACTGAATGCACTCTCGATTTAACATTTGTAGACTTTATCAAATCCTTGACAAGAGAATCAATTGTTACATACTTTCTTTTTTTGATTGCGTATGACGATCCATTTTCAATTTTTACAACCTTATGCTTTTTTCTGAAATTAGCAAGGGCTTTTACATTCGCTACAGGCGGTCCTGATTGCTTTTTTGTGGGAGCTAATTCGTGCTTGTCTACTACGTAATAAAACACTGCTTTTTCTTTGACAGGATTAAAAGACCATTTATATGTAATTAATGTAAAATCATGGTGCTTCATCTGATCCTTGATGAATGTAAATGCCTTCAACAATTTTGCTCCGGCAATGTCCCTGTTGCCTGACAAGGGTTTGACATCAAGCTGGACAAGCATTCCCATCTTTTTTAGATTTTTAGGATCAAGATGCTTTTCTTCAAAGAATGACAAGGATTTATGCTTCAGGAAGGCACGGGAAGCTATTATCATGTCATAGAATTTTTCTTCTGATAATGCGGCTGCTGCATTTCTATCTGGCTGCACTGGATCCATCACGATTAGAATTGAGCGTTTAGACGGATTAAGTTTTTTTGCGGTTTTTTTATCACCAATGACAACTCCTGGCTTCCATTTTGTTGCTGCCTTCATCAATTCCATGAATGATCCATAATGAATAGTCAATAGCTCAAGCACGTAACCGGAAAATCCCTTTATGTATGATTCTGCACCATAGACATGATTTGCCTTAGCGAACTGCTTTGTCAACCTTATCTCATCAGCAAGCTTCTTGCGTTTCTGAATATGCTTAAGCACATAATGGACATGCAAATGAGAGAAATCTGTCGTATTCTGCGCTTGTGATGGGTTATTTATGTCCAAGATTGGGACTATCTCCAATGTGAGACTCTTTTGTTTAAGCTGGAAGTAATCTCGAGAGCCGTGAAGCCTGGAAATCCTTGAGAATCTTTTTTTTAGGGCCTGATGAAGGATGTCTGCAAGCTGATCTGACTTGTCCTTGTATATTGAATACTTGAACTTGACATAGATGTCAATGTCATGGGTGTTTTTCAGCCAGGTTCTCTTTGCGCCAGAGCCGCCAAGCATCGGCACTGCATTTTTGATGCTAATTTTTTTTGTTACAGACTTTGCTATTGATGAGAGCTGCTGCTCCTCTTTTTTTGTAGGCTTGATCTCGCGGAGAACTGGAGTAAAATCCATATATTTGATAACAATGGCGAGAATATAAGCATTATGGTATCCGAAAAATCTAGAAGATTTCCGAAAAAAATAAACAAAAGCCAAAAATTTTCTGAATTGCTGGAAGTTTTTACGATAAAAGATGAAGAATATCCGGATTTTTCACAGCAACATTCTTTAAGAAGCTGCTCTTCACAACATTCATGAAAAACCTTATGTATTGTGGAATGATTGTTGGGTATAGCATTCTTTCCAGTTGCAGCGGAAACAATGAAAATCCTGCACAAGACAATCGAGAAGATCGCATCGCAAGATTAGAGAGAAAAATAGATCAATTGATGCAGGAGCAGGACACTGAGGAGAAGATATTTTTGAGGAACATCAGATTACTGAAGCAATATGTTTCTGATCATAGCAAGGATTACAATATAGAAGATGCAATTGAGACTGCAATGAATGAGAAACAGCCGCAGGCGAGGTACAATGACTTCAAATCGTGGAGCAGGAGAACACTTGACGGGCTTTCATCATTCTTCATTGACTCGCCAAGGGGGGGAGACTGATGGGAAGGATCGGTGGCTCTGTAAAGATAGGGATAGGGTTCCTGGTATTCGTGGCTGGATATTCCTTCTGCAGGTATGTGAGCGGAGACGAGAGATACAGCGTGCTGCGAAGGAACGGCGAGCCTTACTTGTACGATCGCAATGAAGAAAAATCAATAGCCATCAACGAGAAGGAATTCCAGGCCGGCACACTGGAATACAGGCTTGAAGGGGTGCTGAGGGACAGAAGGATGCCGCAAATACTGAAAAAACTGTCGGTGGAAGAGGATGAGTAACGCAATTGCAATAAACAAGGACTTCTATCAGCTGATGGGGATTGTAGAGCCAACTTACTCTGCGCTGAAGACAAGAAGGAGAGACCTTGAAGCGACCTTGAAGGAGATAAAGCATTACAAGTCTTTTGTGGGAACAATAAGGAGATTCTTCGGCAGGATACAAGAGCAGAGGGTGCTGAATACGCTGACAATTTTGCCGAAGATCACTGATGCCATTGCTGAAGACTTGCAAGAGAAAGTACAGCAACTGTACGAGCTAAGGAATGAGTTGTATGAATATCTTGGAGGCGTGAACGGAAAGATAGAATCGATATTGGAAGCAAGAGAGAGGCAGGATAGTGACGGGAATGATGAGGACTATGGGGGATTGGTGCAGAGGATGAGAAGCAAGAAAGAGAATGAATCATGCGGTGCTTATAGCGAGCTGCTGGAAAAATTCAACGGATGGAGCGAATCAAGGATGAACAGGCAGCTGCACAAAGAGGCTCTAGCAGAATACCAGATGTTTCGGGAGGAGGCTTTGCATAACCTGTTGGGATGCAATTATGTACATGAGAATGTAAAGATAATTGTAGAGACTGTGCAGAGGAGGGTTGATCATCTTAAATACACACTGAACATGCACAAGGAGATAATAGTTGTAGGAAGGGACTTATTGTCTGCAAGAAGAGGGCTAATAGAGGTTGCAGAAAAGGGGAACAACGTTTATGATACTATAAAAGAGAGCTATTCAAGGCTGGAAGATGTCATGAAGGAGCTTAGAAACCCAAGAAGAATCCTCGGATAATGCCCTATATATTTATATACCTACTAGCCTATATAAAATGTATGATACAAGAGTATAAATACGGCATGTTTAAGATTGACAACAAGGTGTATTATGATGACATCAAGATACTTGGCAGCAAGGTGAAGTTCTGGGAGTGCAGGTCAAGAGAGATAAACTTGAATGACGTGCAGGACCTGATTGATGTTGATCCTCAGATGATTGTGATAGGATTGGGTGCTGGCGGATTGATAAGCGTATCTGATGAGGTGAAGAATGCACTGCGCATGAGAAGGATTGAGATGAAGGCAGAAAAGAACCAGAAGGCATCTGAAATCTACAACCAAGCAATCAGAAACGGACAAAGAGTAGCAGCAATATTCCCTGGAAGGGGCTAGCCCTTATTTTTGATTTCAATATCCTCTTCTATAACCAATGGCCCGCTGTAAAAACATTTCATGCAGTGATAAGAGCCGGTTAGAAAATTAGCATCAATGGAAATTCTTGCTGAATAACATCTAGGACAGCGCTTTATCGTTGGCATCAGCTTTTCTCTAGGACAATGGGTATGATCTCTTCGAGGAATGTCTTGTCTGTCTTGTCAAATGCATTGACTGTTGTTGCGTCAACATCAAAAACTGCAATTACCCTATCGTCTTCATCCTTCAATGGAACTACAATCTCTGATTTTGAACTGTCATCGCATGCGATGTGGCCTGGAAACTTGTGGACATCTGGAACAACCACTGTTTCTTCCCTTTTTGCAGCAGTGCCGCAGACGCCGGAGTATGCAATGTTTGCGCATGCTGAACTTCCTTGATACGGGCCGATGACCAGCTCTTCTTCTTCAGCAAAATAGAAGCCACACCAAAAAAAGTATGGAAGAGTGTTTTTAAGAACTGCAGCGACAGTTGCCATTCTTGGAATTATTCCAGACGTGTTTCTCAACCTCTGCTTTATCTCTTCGATGGCTTTCTTGTAAAGGGCTTCTTTGTCTTTCGCAACCATGTTGATCCCTCGGATATTAATTAAGAAATTCCTGTATAAATAGTTTTCTGTGCCGCCGCTATCCCCCAATGGTACTTTGTTCTTTGACCTTTGTTCAAGACAAAAGAGCAATCAGATGTATGATGCCACGCTGCTAGCATTAGAAGAATCATCAGAAAGAAGATATGACAGCATACATTAAAATATTTATAAACAGCAAAGAATACGGCGTTTATTATGACAGAAGATAAAACAGCATTTTTGGAGATTTTTTGGGATTCGCCCATACTCAGGGTGCTTGATTTTTTAGTTGTGAACGAGGAATTTGATTATAGCATGACTGATATAGCCAAATTTTCTGGAGTTGGTTATGCCACATTAAAATTGTTCTGGCAAAGGCTTGAGGATGAGGGTATTGTAACAAACACCAGAACAGTTGGCAAGGCAAAAATGTATAAAATCAATGCCAATAACCCTGTTATGAAAAAATTCAGGGATTTCTACTGGGAAACAACAAAATACCACATACGTCAGAAGATGGAAAAAGAAGAAGTAGTAGTGGAACAGTAGATATTACATACATATTCGGATTGCATCTCTAAACTCTATAGTGAAGAATAAGTCTATTTAGATACTGGGTGCTTGGCAAATAATTGCTGAATGGTTTTTGTATTTTGCTGAACCGCTAACTTTATAAGCAAGCGATGATATTTTAGTTTTTTACTGATTTTAAGCATAGCCTTTAAAGGAGGGGCAACTATGCCAAAACCGAAAAAGCATACATCCAAAAAACCAAAAGATGCAGGCAGCAAAGAATCTTCTGGAAAGAAGAATGTATGTGAGTTCTGCTGACGAATGCAGGCACATTAGAAAAATAAATTTAACAGGGGGATGAAAATGGTAAAGATTGGAGACAAGGTTCCTGATTTTGAGGTCGAGGCATATCACAATGACGAGATCAAGAGGATAAAACTTTCCAAGTACAAGGGGAAGTGGGTAGTCATGCTGTTTTACCCAGCTGACTTCACATTCATATGCCCGACAGAGCTTGAGGAAGCAGCTAACTTTTATGACGAGTTCAGGAAGCAGGATGCTGAGATATTAAGCGTAAGCACTGACACTGCATTCGTGCACAAGGCATGGCATGACCATTCGCCTTCGATCAAGAAGATAAAATACCCTATGATTGCTGATCCAACAGGAAAGCTTTGTAGGGAATTTGGAACTTACATAGACCATGAAGGATTGTCATTGCGAGGAAGCTTCATCATAGATCCTGATGGAATCTTGAGAGCTATGGAGATACATGACAACAGCATAGGCAGAAGCGCTGAAGAGATCCTGAGAAAATTAAAGGCTGCAAAGTTCGTGAGAGAAAACAAGGGGCAGGTATGCCCTGCAAGCTGGCAGCCTGGAAAGAAAACATTAAGGCCTGGGCTGGACTTGGTCGGAAAGATATGAGGCGATATTATGGCATATGAAGCAAAAAATTTCAATCATCTTATTGGAATGAATGGATTCAGCGATCAACTGCTGAACAACCATTTTACATTGTATCAGGGGTATGTCACAAACACAAACAAGCTTGTTGACACAATGATGTCGATGGTGAGGGATGGGAAGGCGAATACGCTGGAATTTGCAGAACTAAAGCGCCGCTTCGGATGGGAATTCAGCGGCATGAGGCTTCATGAATATTACTTTTGGAACATGACGAAAAAACCTTCTGCCATGAACAAAGATTCACAACTTGGCAAACAAATCATAAAAGATTTTGGCTCTGTTGAAAACTGGGAAACTGATTTCAGGGCTGTCGGTGTAATGCGCGGGATTGGATGGGTTGTTCTTTGCTATGATCCTTCTGGAAAGAAATTGTTTAATATATGGATTAACGAGCATGATGCCGGGCATCTCGCAGGGACTATTCCGTTATTGGTAATGGATGTGTTTGAGCATGCATTCATGATTGATTATGGACTAAAAAGAGCTGACTACATCAATGCATTCTTCAAGTCTATTGACTGGGGAGTGGTTGCTGAAAGACTTGATGATGCAGAATAATTTTTAAAAAACAATAAGCTTTATATAACTGCAAATGTCTTAGATTCTTAGTGAAAAAAGAGGCGAACCGGTTGAAGAGAGATTGGAGTACATATTTGATTATTCTTGTAGCAATCTTTCTTATCAGTGCGATTTTTTTTATTCAGACCACAAGAGCCCAGCCATCAGATGAATTTAACACAGAAGAAGAAGCAAACCAAGACCGGATTGGAGATACTTTGACAGACACTGCTGATGCAGGCAAGACTGTAGGGGAGATACGAGAAAATAAGATAAGGATTGTGCTTTCCCCACGCGATGTGCAGAATATAAGGGATGAAAATGTTCCAACAGCTTCGAGAGCTCCAAGAGCTGAAGGTGCTAGGCTAGTAGACATTGACAGGCTCATAAGCAATGCGCGAGAACAGAAAGCGGTTGATGAGAGCACAAGGCGGCAGGTTGAAGAAATGAGGGAAAGATTTGCGCAGATGTCAGAGAGGCAATTAAGGCAGATTCCAAGGGATGTTGAAAGGCAAATAACAAGCAGGTTAAATGTTGGATTTGCAGATTTAACATCATCTTTGTCGAGACTGCTAAATTCATTTGGTATTTCAAGCGAGAATATGCCGGTAATAAACGGGGTTACGCCAAATCCATTGGATACTGACAGCTGCTCACCAAGCGGGTGCAAACTGACATTGTATGTGCAGAATGTGTTTCCACCATTTTCTTCTGGAGCCGGAAGAGGTGGAGTAACATTCGCCTTGATAAATCTTGAACATCCTGTAAACCAGTGGCAGCAGGGATGGAGCCCTGATTACCAGCTGATAAAGATTGCACAGCCAGCACCAGACACGATAATATTGGACCTGCCTTCTGACTTGGAATCAGTAAACAGAATACGCGTCAGACTGGTGAACTATCTAGATGGCAACCTTTACATATCAAACCCGGTAATTGTTGACATCGTTGGAGTTCCGCCGCAGCCAAGCATAACTGATGTAAGCTATGATGACAGCATGAAAAAGGTTGTAATAAGGGGATCAAACTTCTTCCCAGACCAATCGCACCCTATTGAGGCTTATACAATCATCCTGATGGGGGATTTGAAGAACGGCCAGTTTACAAACGGCCAGAGCGTTGAGTTTACATATCGCAGCAGAGACATGGTATTACTGGAACCATTAACAACAACAAGGGTGGTATATTTCCTTGCTGTGAACAAACTAAATGAGAGATTCACTGTGTCTAATCCATCACAGCCTTATCAGCAGCCTGGAGCGGGCGGGGAGGTTTGCGGCAACGGAGTTGACGATGATGGGGATGGATTGATTGACTGCGCTGATGATGATTGCGATGGACAGCAGGGAAGCGGCGGAGTATGCGAATATGGAACAGAAATCACTTGCGCTGACACTTTTGACAACGATGCTGACACAAAAATCGACTGCCAAGACAATGATTGCAAGAAAAAACCAGTGTGCATTAGTGCTGGACCAACTGCTCCAGTTCTTGCTGCAGACAGTGTTGCGATGTATTCATTTGATGAAGGCACTGGGACAACTGTGTATGATGCATCAGGCAATGGAAACACAGGGACAATTTTAGGAGGGACAGCATGGAGTACAAACTGCAAGATTGGCAAATGCTTGAACTTCGATGGAAGCAATGACTATGTGGATGTTCCTGATGATTCTTCATTAAATCCTAAAAATCAAGTGACTCTTGCTGCGTGGATCAATGTTGATACTTTTGGAACCGGGCCGGTCGTGATTGCAAAGGGGGGATTAGGAAACCAGTATCACCTTCGTGTATATGGCGATAAGATCCGCTTCAGCCTAAACTCAAACATAGACTTGAATGTTCCAAAGACCTTTTCCACAGGAACATGGTATCATATAGCTGGAACTTATGACGGGCAGGCAATGAGGGTTTATGTGAACGGAAACCAGATTGGATCGCCATACTCAACACAGGTTTCTATACAAGGCACTGACGGCGTTGGCTTGAACATTGGAAGAAGACAGGCTGTTAATTACATGGATGGACGAATCGATGAGGTGTATGTGTTTGACAAGGCATTATCTGCAGCTGAGATTGCACAATTGGCATCCACATCATCTGGAACAGAGATATGCGATGATGGAATTGATAACGACGGCGATGGACTGATTGACTGCATTGATCCTGACTGCATTGGAGATCCTAATTGTCCTCCGCCGCAACAGGAAATCTGCGACAATGGGATTGATGATGATGGTGACACTCTCATCGACTGCATTGATCCTGACTGCTTCACGAATCCTGTTTGTCAAGTGACTGGGCAACCGGAAATATGCGACAACGGCATTGATGACGATGGAGACATGCTTGTAGATTGCCTTGATATTTTAGATTGCTGTGGAAATGCTGTATGCACTGGTACTTCGGGTTGTACAGCTACTCCTGGGGAGCATGTTGCTACTATAGAAATCGATGCGCCGACAATACCGCAGTTCACACTGCATGCTAACCTCCCAGTTCCTTCAGGGACATTAACCATGGCGCAACTGCTTGGTGGACAATCTCCTTTTGGTATTGTAGACGCCAGCGGCATCACTGTGCCTGCGCAAACTGAATTGGTATCACGCGCTGCGAATGGAGATCCTGATGTTGTTGAGGTCATTGCGAGAGTTAACAGGGGATCTGCGACGCCTGGACAACGTGTTCAATATAAGATAGTAATAGCTCCAAATAACCAGCCGACATGGCCAACTGGAGCAGTGACTGTGCAGGGAGTTATTGCCAACGGTCCAGCAAATGTTCCACAACATATTAAGGATCTTGTAAGCCAACCAATTATTGTGCGTGCGCGAGATGTCTTTGGCAATGTGTATACTGCTGACATCACACAACAGAGATATGGATCAGCGCAAGTATTCAGATATGGGAAAGAGATGGTAGAAGTGAGAACGTATAACGCCTTAGTGCCTGTACAAGGGACTCCGATAGGCCCACCCAATGGAGCTTTGCCACATTTGATGGGAATACATACATACTTTACTGCAACAGCAGATCCTGTATTGCAACTGGACATGCGAATCACCAATTCTGCTGCAGGATTATACCCGCAAGCTCCAGATAATGCTGCGTTGAATGACATATTCTTCAAGGACATTGAAATATTGATACCCAACAATGTGGTCATGGAGTATCTGTTCAAGCATCCAAGCATGGGGCAATCTTACACAGAAGGACAGTATACTGTTTATCAAATAGCCAAACCAAGATCTGACGGCAAGATGATGCTATTCACAAATAGATCGCAAACAACGAGGTTTATGGCCATAGGCAAACCATCTGACATGAACAATATAAAATCAGTATTAGAACGAGAGGGAATAGGGTTCGCGGCTGCAGGACAGAGCACAACCCAAGGCTTTGGTGAGATGTGGTCATGGAACAATCCACTTACTGGAAATTACTTCCCGCAAGGCATATTCCTTCCCTTGCTCAATCATGTGAATGCTGGTTCAAATGGGCAAGGCAATGCTGGAATGAGGAGCTGGTATGTCGGCCAGTACAATGGTCTTAAGAGCAAATATGAACAAGGCACGACTGTTGCTCCATTTTATGCTGGTGATTTGGACTTATGGTATCCGATGGGATCAAAATATGGCGGCGCTACTGGCGGCACTGAAATTCACCTGACTGACGGTCATGCTTATGTAATACCAGGATCAAGGCATGGATATCTATATCAGATGATAGAATTTGTCACAAGGAATGACAGACAGTCAAACTTCATCTACAAGGGGGATGGAGAGCCTATAAGATATGAAGACTTGATTGTGCATATATCCCAAGGAGATATAGTACCATGGCGTTACTTTGGCGACACAGACCCAGAGTATGGCTGTCCTGGGTATGGCAAGTGCGATCCATTTGGATACCGCTTTGCACCTAATTTCCAGACAAACTATGTGAACCAAAACAATCTTAAATCACCTGATTCGGACTTGATTGCTGGCTACAGTGATGAGGATGACCAGCATAAGATCAGGAATACAAGAAATGCAATGGCTTTGGTCTGGTCTGCAAATGATGCATTTGCGAAGGATGACTTGAAGATGCATGCTGAGCAGACACACGCTGCAATGTCGACACTTCCGATGGGCTACACAAACAATGGTCCAGTGTACAATGGAGGACTGTTTGGGAGCAACGGCATAGGAACTGGATATGGAAGGGGACAGGCGCATCCAACACAGGTCTTTGCAGCAGCTTATGCGACATCAAGGGATGATGCCTGGCGTGCAACTAAGAAATCAATATGGTTTGACAGGCTGGTTAATGATAAATTGGCAAAAAGCCAGGTTCCATGTTCAGGCATAATAGGGGTAAATAAGAATAAGAATACGCAGAACGAGGCGAATGCAGCTGCAGGGAATGAAATGGGGATGGCGGCTAATGCTATGAGGTCCGTGTTGTACAGAGTCTACAAGAATTTTGATCAAACAAATGCGCAAACATTGCAGGGGGTTATGAACAAGCATTATTACGCTTTCATAAGGGATATTAATGACCCAAGCAATCCATACTCATGGAAACATTCATCGTCTGCACCTCGTGTGACAATCATAGTTGCAGATGAGAATACACCTGCGAATGTTTATTGTAATTGGGATGATATACCTCTGCAGTTCCAAGCATATTCGAATGTAGGCATAGCAACTTATGAGCCTCAATATGCGATGGCTTATGGAAAGCTGGATACACATGACTCTAATTTCGATCTGGCGCTATATGGAACTGTGCACGCGAACGGCGGAAACGGCAATACATTACTGGCGCGCCTGCAAGACCAATCTAGTGGTCCTGGAAAGATTCAGGGATTTGGCAACTCAGGCATATTTGCATTGGCATGCGCACAGAGAGGACAAATTGATCCTTCATTCTGCAGGTATCCATAATTTGTTTTTTATCTATTCCTGCTAGTTTAATTATAATAACAAAAGGGTTATCTAAAATTTTTTCTTGGTACACTGTAGTTATGGCCATTAGGCTCTTTTTGCATTATTTACAAGATATTGCTGTTTTTAGACATAATTTGTAACTACTCTTTAGTTAGTAATAATAGTAACATTTATATATGAGAACGCCCTATACAGACAAGGGTGAAGATGATGCTATCTCTATGGCATGATAATGTCAAGCTTGCAATACTTGTTTCTATCTTTCTGATAATAACTGCAACCTTAGGATATGGCCAGGAGACATCACAAGAGAGTCCTTTGAGGTATAGAAATCTAGCTTTAGAACAACCTTTAGATATAGAACAAGCAATTGATGGATATTACATAACAGAAGTTGAAACGCCTGTGCAAGAGAGCACTTATAACTCAATCTCAGGAAATGCTTTGATTGAGGGTTTTTTGCAGCCTAATCTGTATATCCTAAAAGCAGATGCAAGAGCGCTGCAGTCAATTAAGGATGATGGATTAATATCAAATGCGTGGAGATATGCAAGCCAGGAAAATTATGACCATGAATCATTGAAGCAAGGAAAGCATAAGGTTAACGTGATTTTTTTTGATTCTGCAGACAAAAATATACTGATAAAGAAGATTACCGGGAATATTGGATTAGGCGATGATAATAAGAAGAATATTGTAATTGATGCGAGTGTTGATGAGATAAGAAGCATTGCGCAGACTGAAGGGGTAGAATGGATAGAACCTTATCTTTTGAATGAGGTTGTCAATGATGCTGCTATCGTGATAACCGGAGTCAAAGACGAGAGAGAGAATTATGGAATATACGGCGATGGAGAGATCTTAGCCATATCGGACACAGGACTTGACACTGGAGTGAATGATGCAACAATGCATGACGATTTCCAGGGAAGGATATTGAGCCTGATTAATGCTGCAGGGTGCTGCGGCACGCATCCTGATGACAAGAACGGGCATGGAACCCACACGACTGGAATACTCCTGGGTGATGGAAGATTATCTGGAAGCAATCCTGGAAGCAATTCTTTCATAGGATCATATGCAGGAGCTGCTCCTAAAGCTGAACTGGTATTCCAAGCGATTGGAGGGGATGATGGATCAAACTATGTATATCCTCCCGCCTTAATAAGCGGATTGTTCCAGCCTGCATATAACCTAGGAGCAAGGGTTCATTCAAACAGCTGGGGAGCAAATTCACCGCCTACTTTTGGGATGTATCAAGGACAGGCAAGGGACATAGACCAGTTCATATGGGACAACAAGGAGATGAGCATATTGTATGCTGTAGGAAACTGGGCATGGCAGAATGGGCAATACAAGAATGACACGATAGCAACACATGCAGTAGCAAAGAATGCAATATCTGTAAGTGCAAGCGAGAATTACAAACCAAGCATAGCTGAGCCTTCTTATCTGGCGGATGACATCAACCAGCTTTGGCCTGGATCTGGAAGGGGGCCAACTGATGATGGAAGAGTGAAACCAGATATTGTTGCACCTGGGACTGAGGTATTTTCAACAAGGTCAAGGATAGCCCCTTATCCTGGAGGATTATGCACTAAGAATGTGAGCACTACTCCAGGTTTGTATAATCTTGGGCCTAATTATGCCACATGCACAGGCACAAGCATGGCAACACCACATATTGCGGGTATGGCGGCTTTGGTAAGGGAGTTTTACAGAACACAGAAGGGAGTGAGTCCTTCTTCTGCACTTGTCAAGGCAACGTTAATCAATGGAGCTGTTAATATGGGATATGGAATGCCTTCTAATGAGAGTGGGTGGGGAAGGGTGAATATTTCCAATGTTATATCCTCTTCAAAAAACCTTTATTTCATGGATGATCCAGAAGGACTTGGAACTGGGCAAAATGTTACGTGTGTTTTGAGGGAGGTTGCTGGAGGAAATGATATTAAATCCACATTAGTATGGTCAGATTATCCTGCTGCGATGGGATCCACAAAGAACCTGATAAATGACTTAAATCTTAAAATAAAAGATCCTAATGGAATTGTTTATAATGGAAACGACTTTAGTGCGCCATATGATGATAGAATAGATGATGTGAACAATGTTGAGCAGGTATTGATAAACAACCCAATTAATGGGGAGTATGGTATTGTGATAAATGGATTTAATGTTCCCATTCCAAAACAACCTTTTGCATTGGTTGTGTCTTACAAGCAAAGTGATTCCAATTCCGGACAATATCCTGTACTATGCATAAAGGGCTGATGCTCAGTGTGTTAAACTTTTATTGCGGTTTTTCTTCACATTTTGTCTGTTCCATTTTAATAACAAACTTTTAATGAAGCTTTAATATAAATTAATTTCTGTAGCATATATCTAATTGTTGGCGCTTTACTTATAGTTTTAAATATTGTCAACGTAAGCATCTAGATTTGGTTTTTATATAATGGAGGTGTTGATAATATAAATCTAGTTTTGTGTTGTCCATTTTTCCCATGCAAGTTTTTCCATTCCGTCCTTGTAGATTAATCCCATACTTTTGAAAGGCTCGATTGTGTCCTGATCGTACATAAAACTCCAGACTGCTAATCTAATATTCATGCCTTTCGTTAAACTGAAAAATCTTTCAATAAATTCTGACTGCTCTTTCTCGCTGCTTTCCCATCCTTTAGGACCTGCATCACTGTGCCAGCCTATCTCTGTGAATGCAATCGGCTTTGTGGCATGGGATTTTATTTCAGTGTAGTAATCTTGCGGTATTTCAGATGGATTTTTGTATACAAGACCTGGGTATGTTGTGAATGCAATTATGTCTGACCTGAACTTCTCAAGCAAAGACCATTGTTGTTTCTTTGGATCATTGACACCGCCGAATAAACCTCCATTCAGGCCTTTCATCCTTTCCAATTGGAAGATTGTGAATACCTTTGTTTTTGGCGATGCTGCTTTTACTGCATCATATACCTCATTGTAAAAATCAACAAACACCCCGAATTCATCTGGAGATTTCTCATACAGCATGTTGACTTCGATTCCAAGACCAAGATATTCTGGCTTGTATTTTTCA
>CAYITV010000004.1:0-19936 GCA_964366285.1 Candidatus Woesearchaeota archaeon
GACGTGTGCTCTTCCGATCTCTCTAATGGGAAGTCCTTCAGGTCTTCTTCAAAGGTTGCAGAATGATAAACTTGATAGGTCATGAAGAAAAAGAAATGCGCACCTCTTTATCTTTCCTCACAGCAAAAAACCGCAAGAATTAATGGAAGAGATGGAAGCTTTGCTGTTTTCACCAGAAAATGTTCGAATATCTTTGACAAATTCGAAAAATAATATGGATATTCCGGAAGAAAAGAAATCCCTGCTCCGGGATTTGAACCTGGAACCTATCGGGAACGGCTATCCATGGGTCATCTGTGGTATAACCTATACCCTATCGCATGGGTCTCTACAGCCGATCGCTCTACCGTTGAGCTAAGCAGGGATCATGATGTAAATAGTAAAGGCAGGATATACCCTTATAAATGTTATTCTCATATTTTTATAAAGGTTTTTAGGTTATTTGCTAGAAGCATCATTACTGAGATTTTTGTTCAAGATTAATACGCTAAATGAATTTGGATGCCTTATTTACTGATCAGATTAAACAATCTAAACTTTGGTTTGATAGCATATCATTGCATGAAAGAAAGATTTGACATTCAAATAATTTATAAATAGGCTTATTCCAAATCATTATATGATAAGTTCATCTTCTTTTAAAAAAGAACTTGAATGGATAACAAAGCAAAAGAAAAATAGGGTTACTGAAGATTTTATCATAGAATTTAACCTAAAAGGCAAAAGTAGAAAAGAATTGAGAGACATGACAGTTTCCAAGTTCTTAGAGGAAAAAAGAGGCTATTGGGAGGGAGGAATTAAAAAAACTACAAAATATAAATACTTTGTAGAGAAATTATCAGACAACAAAAGAATATATCTGCTTCGACCAACCTTCTTGAATAAAGGTATTGATTTTCAGGTATGGGTGGAGCGTTTCTACGAAGACGGAGACAAAAGGCCAAGTCACAAGGACATTTTCCAAGATTTGCAGTCGAAAAAACAAGAGGATCCCAAAGATTATCAGAAGCTTTTAGAAGCCATAGATAGGGTATGGAATTGCGAAGAACCGAATATAGTTCTCAAGGATTTCACTTTTACATTCAAGAAAGGTTTTTCAGTAGAGATGCTGTTAAAAATATTAAAATGGTTGTTTATTGAACAAGATATAACTTATTGGAATTATGATGGCAGGACAATGCTAAGAATGGCAATAGATAAAGAAGTCAAGTAATAAACTCTACTTTGGCATTGACTTCGTTGATTGTTTGCTGTGGTTTGTTTAGCCTTTTCTTGATGATCGGCAGGTATTTTTTGTTCAATTCTATTCCTATGGAGTTCCTATTATGCTTTTTTGCTACAGCACATGTTGTTCCAGATCCAACAAAAGGATCTAGCACAGTATCGCCCTCATTTGTGCAGCTTAAAATCACTCTTCTCAATAGTTCTTCTGGTTTTTGTGTCGGATGCTCTCCAGCCCATTTTTCGCTTTTTGGCGTTAGAGGAATTGACCAGACATTTCTCGTTTGTTTGCCTTTAGGATTAATGCCATCAGCAATGCCATGTTTTGTCCATTCATAGTTAAATTTCCACTTTTTTCCATTGCCATTTTTAGAAGCCCAAATTAAATGCTCCGTACTTTCTGTAAAAAACCTACAAGTGATATTTGGCTGTGCATTTGGTTTAAACCACACAATACTGTTGTTTATTTTCACGTCCTCTAGATGCTGAAGAATGAATCCAACTTGATAGATATTATGAAAAGAACCGCATATCCACAAGCTTCCGCCATGTTTCAAAACTCTTAATGCTTCCTTGATCCACTGCTGGTTAAACTTGAAATATTCATCCTTTGAAAACATGTCCCATCTTTCTTGCATTGTGATATGGTTGCTATACTTCCATCCAAGGCCCTTCTTCTTTGACATATTATAAGGCGGATCAGCAAATATTAGGTCTACTGACTCGTTTGGAAGTTCCTTTAGCTTCTTTGTTGCATTGCCAATGATTATTTTATGGGTTGTTTTCATCCTCTTTCTTATTTTTCTCCCATATGTCTAAAAGTCTTTTAACATCCTCCTTGTCTGCATTTACCTTTATTTTATCTTCTTCCTTAAAAGGTCCTAAACTGAACTTTTTAGGTCTATTCTTATATTTGCGCTTGCCACTGCCCATGATTATTACCCCTTTCGTTCAAAACTTAAGAATATGCCGCAAGTATATAAACATTTCAGTGGTCTTTGAAGAGTATTAAAGAATAGTTAGATCAATACCAAAAGTTCTCATCGTCTTCAATTTGTTCAGCGCTCTCCCTAAGAAAGCTGATAAGGTAATTAACAGTCTCCTTAAATCTCTTCTGGACCAAAGAATTTGGAATTCGCAGAGTAATATATCCTCTTTTAAAAGAGTGATATGCTCTCTTCAGATCTGCCAATGCTTGATTATCACTGTAATGCTGACGACCATCAACCTCAATATTCACCCTTAATTCTGGAATAGCGATATCAATATGCTTAAAACCATCAAATTTCTCAAGCTCCGCAGGAATACCTCTTTTTATTAAAGCATAACATAATTTCCTAGCTTCTGGTGTAGAATAAGGTGATGATGTTTTCTGATGTTGTATGCACAAAGGTTCACGGTAACGATCGCAAGAATATTCATAAATGCCATGAGTGATTAATTTTTTGCAAATTGAGCAATTAAAATTCATTTTTAATTTCCGCTAATCTTCACCTCATCCATTATACCATGGAAGTATTGATTTTGCCCAGGTAAACCCCAACCAATATACAAACTTTGGCCTGTATAAGGCATACTTCCTGTTAAAGGCATGGAAGCATCAAGAATATCATTGATATATAAATTGAGCATTGAACCATCATAACTCATCGAAACTTTGTACCATTGATTTAAGGGAATATTTGTTACACCAAAAAGGTTTACCCAATTACTTCCACCAAAATAAACTCCACCCTCGATTTTATTTCCAGCTATTCTCAAGTAGTATGGACCATTTTTAGAAACTACTATGCCGTCTTGATTTGAATTCCTTTTTATCCATGCTTCAATCTTAACCTTATTGTACAAATTCAAGCTTGGAGGTTGTCCAATATAAATAGAATCGTCAATTCCATCAAATTCCAAAGCATATCCAGAAACGCTATCGGTGGTCCATGTTGACCCTTGTATTAAACCATCATTATGGTTAGTTGTTTCGTCAAAGACAGTATTTCCACTACCTTCATCAAATTTCCAATATCCTAAAAGTGGTAAGGAAGGCGGAGGCGTTATTGCTTTATCGAATATCTTCACTTCGTCGATAATACCGGCAAAATATAAATTTTTATTGCCATTCATATTGGCATATCCTATATTTACCGGTTCATCGTTCTGACCAACGCTGGTGACTATAGAAGACAATTTTTCAGCATCTAGTTGATCATTAATATACAACTTCATCACTCCATTGTCAAATGTTGCAGTTACATGATACCACAAACCAATTTGTAGAATTGTGTTTCCAAACAAATAATCCCACTGACTGTTATTATCTGATATTGTTAATCTCAGAACATTATTATTAAATTCCATCAAGTAAGCCCATTGGTAATTGCCATTGTTATCATTCCATTTTCCTATAATAGGATATCTTTCTTGACCATTAAGTTTTATCCAGGCATCTATAGTAAATGCATTTGATAAATCTAAACTTGCACTATCTAAAACATTCACATAATCATCCACCCCATCAAATTCTATAGCATACCCTGAAATGCTCTGTGTTGTCCATAATGTACCATTTGATAGAACACCATCATTCTGGTATAAACTTGCATCATGAGCAATGTTTCCATTTCCCTCATCGAATTTCCAATAACCTAGAATAGATGGAGGTAATGGATTAGTAGGAACCGACGTTGCAGGGGGAAACTTCCTTTTCGTGGTAATATACACATTGTCATAATCCATGTGAACAATGCCATTGTCTCCTGTTCTGGTGATAAAAGCAAAGATATATTGTTGAGCTGGTGCAATGAGGTTATCAAAATGTTGACATGAAACAGTATTACCATCTGGTTTTGTAATTGCAGTAGTCGTCCCTTGTGTCGTAAATCTTATTTTTACATGATATTTCCCAAAAGCATTGCCCGCGCAAAAATTTTCATTGTTCCAAACTCCGAATAACGCTACCTGTATGCCGTTATTCTTATTTACATCTGGAGCATGGATGTTATTCCCGCTACCGCTAACATAACTAACATCATAATCTAAAACATCGCCTGGAAGAAAAGTGTACCCTATAAGATTCAATCTAACACCTGCATCTAAGGGATTAAAATGCGCAGTGTGATATGCACCTTCAGAAGGATTAACGAAATGTTCATCCAAGAAGACAGCATTAACATTGCTACCGGGAAGTTCTTCCCATTTCAGTATATTAAGAGCTCCACCAGAAAAATCATCATAAAGAATAGATGAAAAAATAGGGGTAGAAGTCACCTGTCCAGTAACACCAAACATATTTATTAAAAAAGAAACCATTAAAATACCTAAAACTGCTACTATGAATATTCTACTCTTTGCCATTTCTTCAATCCCTATCTTTCTTAGGAATAATATGTCTAAGTTACTTATAAGTCTTCCCCCATGCCATCCAATAAATAATTCAATTTATCAATTCAAATCAACATATCAAGCATCCAAATTCGTTTGGTTTCTTCCATCTAGAACAAAAGTCCCAATCAATCACTTCTCAACAATGTCTCTTCCGCTTTCCTTCCAGCCAATCATCCCATTCTTGAGATCATAAACCTTGGTATACCCCAGATCAATAAGTTGTTCAGCAGCATCAGCGCTCATCCTCCCGCTTCTGCAATAGACAGCAATAGGCTTGTTCTTATCCTCGGGTAATTGGTCAGTGTGCAGCCCAATGTTCTCCCAGTCCTCAATAACAGCATCTGTTCCACTAATCTCTCCTTCATATGGTGTATGCACATTTAATAAGAACACGCCCTCATCCTCAATCAAAGCAGCAAACTCCCCGCTCTCAAGCAATTCCACTTTTGGCAGATCATGCACCAAGGATCCAGGTTCAGAATCAAACACAACAGGTTTCTGTCCAGTGCACCCGCTAATAATCAATATCAGTCCAATTGTTATCCATAAGATTTTCATTCATCTCAAGAAGAAAAACAGGCTTATAAGGTTTTCTCAAAAAATTAAGCAACACTCACCTTCACAATCATAACATCCTCCAAAGGCCTGTCTTTGTTATCCGTCTTCACATTCCCAATCTTGTCAAGTACGTCCTCTCCGTTGATCAAGCGCCCGAATATCGCATGCTTTCCATCAAGCCAAGGAGTTGCAGCCAAGGTAATGAAGAATTGGTTGCTTCCAGTATTCGGTCCGTGATTCGCCATGCTCAATATTCCCTTGCTGTCATGCTTCAAGCTCTCAGCAAATTCGTCATTTATTGTGTAAGGCAAAGAACCAGTTCCCCACATCTCCTTGTTATTCAAGTCCTTGCTTAATGGATCTCCTGCTTGTATCATGAACCCCTTTATCACCCTATGAAACCTTTGCCCATCAAAGAATCCTTCATTTGCTAGTTTCTTGAAATTGCCAGCAGTTATCGGCGTTAGATCATCATAAAGTTCAAGCTCCATGTTCCCTAAGTTAGTCTCGATCAAGATCTTGGTTCCTTTCATTCCCTTCCCTCCGCATCCAGAAATCAAAAAAATCAGAATCAAAAAGATAAGCATTAACCTCTTTTCCATATCACATGCACATCTGGTTGCTTTAAAAATCTTCCGAAATCAAAAAAAGAATCAAAAACAAAAACTTATTTGCTATCCTTCTTTGGTAAATCGCCAAAAGAAACACTGGTCAAATCAACCTTGCTCATTGTGGAGAGTTGTCTAACCAAATTTTCTAAATATCTAATCTTGTCTGTTAATGAATGAAAGCCCAGCATTCGCTGAATATGTTCATCACGTCAGCTTAAGTTATATGTTATTCTATCTTCTTCATTAATATAACCGTCTTCAAATTCTGCCTCTTGTGTAGCAAGTTCAGTAGCAAGATCATAAATCCGCTTGTACGATTGAGTAATATCTTCCGGTGTCATGGCAATAATTATTCTGAGAAACAATCTTTGTAAGAATTGCTATTCAATCATCATAGTAATAAAAAAGCATGCTGTCAAACCAACAATTCAATTAGTTTATTTAAGTCAGTCCATCAAGCATCCATAATCTTACGCGCTTTACCAAGAAACAAAGTCTCAAGTAGTCCTCAATGTTCCCTTTATTTCTTCTGCTTGTGCACCATCAAATATAGGATATATCCAGCGCCAAGAATTACAACAACATACAGCAGCATCCTTATCATCCATATTGCTATGGCACCAATCACGACAAGTATTAATATGATGAAGAATACATGCCACGGATTGCGAGCATCCACCCTATCAGGATAAGCTGCTACCTTGATAATAGTCCCGTGTGCCTTCCTCTTTTGTTTTTTCCTGGCCATTGCCTTAGATGTATCTCTTCCCTATAAGCTTTGATTATATATAAAACTTCTTGAAAAGCACTGATAATCTTTATAAAGCCCCCTTAAATCAAGCCGGTATGGTAAGGCTATTCTCTCCTAAGGAAACCATAGAATCATGCATCCAGCCGTACAGGGAAGCGCTTGAAATAGAATATCCGATCAGTTATTTCTTCAATGATAACAGATCATATTACGCCAGCACCAGCAGCGATGAAAAGGTCCACTATATCTCGTTCGATCCAGCCCTCACATTTTCAGATATAGGGCATAAGATCATTCCATCTAGGTTCGCAATTACAGGAGACGAAGACAAGCTGGTCAATCTCATAACTGCTCTCTGCAATCTTCACCTCAACGAAAAGATAGACGGCATCTTGTCGCCGCTTAATGTTGAAGGAAATAATTTTGCAGCGAATTACTTCTCCATGCTTCATAATCTTACAGTCAGCATATGGTGCGAGGATTTGTTATACAAGCACTGGCCAGATTTGTTCGCAGTGCGGTACAGGCTTGATAACGAGGTAATGAGGGAATGCATCAATGGATTGAAAAGGAATGAGGTCTACACGGAAGAGGGGTACATGCTGCTCCTGAACGCGGCATGCACGCGCGCAGCTTCTAAGCGCCACAATCATAATCTCAATGACGAGCAGGATGCGTTTGCATTTGCCCAGTACAGGTTTCCGAGCCAGATGAAGGGCATGCGTCCATTGATAGAGTTATGGTCTTCCCTTCCAGTCATCAGTTATGACGCAAGAAATGATGTGAAGCAATACGAGCAATCGATCAGGGAACTGGCAATGCGTGCAAACCTTAAGGCAAATCCAAGATTGAAGAGAAAGGATGG
The DNA here is from genome assembly GCA_964366285.1 of Candidatus Woesearchaeota archaeon. GTDB lineage: Archaea > Nanobdellota > Nanobdellia > SCGC-AAA011-G17 > UBA489 > CAYJXC01. The sequence continues at coordinate 7,385 of CAYITV010000004.1, forward strand.
CAGGTACCAGTGGTTCTTGGATTTAAGAAAGCCTAATTGATCTCGAATATGACATTCACAGTTAAGCTCAGCGTGACATCCTGTGGCAGCACTTGTGTCTTCTCCATCATTGGCGCTGCACCGGCGGCATAATCAAAAAGTCTTGGCTGGAAAACATAATTTGTCTCAGATATGCTTATCGCATCTCCCAATCCTACATTCAATGCTAAAGCAAGCGCCTTTGCCTTTTCCCTCGCATTCTCGGCTGCAAGCTCCAGTGCCTCCTTGTTTGATTCTATCCTCTTGTCCTTTGACAGCACAAACTGCACATTCTCAATCCTATTCGCCCCTGCATCTGTTGCAGCATCAATGACATCTCCTGCAATGTCTATGTCCTTTATCTTCACCTTCATCGTGTGTGTCTGCTGATATCCTAATGGAATCGGCCTGCCAGTCTTTGGATCATAGCTCTCTCTCTTGTTTAGGTAATAGCCTATTGTGTCAATGTCATCCTTCTTCACCTTCTTGGCAGCAACAGCATCTATCACCTGGTTTGATATCGCTGCATTCGCATCCTGCGCCTCCTTTGCATTTGTGCCCTCTGTCTCTACAGTCACGGTCAGTTCAGCCTCGTCAGGCGCCACATCAAGTTCATAAGTCCCGCTTACAGATATGGTATCCCTTTGTGTTGAAGGAAATCCATTAAACATCGCAGGTTTCTGGTTGCTGAATAATATTAAAGTGGATGCAACTATCAATATCACGATTATTATGTGCCAAAATCCTTCTTTCATTCTTATTAAGAAAACATATCTTCCTTTTAAGTCTTATGATTCCTGCATAGAAAGCGGCTGCGGCCCAACATCCAGTCTTTTTGAAACTACAGTCATGAACGAGCCGTCTTTCTCATACTGCATCATTGCAGGCGGCAGTAAAGCCCCTCCATCAAGATGCAGTTTTGCCTTTACCTTGTATGTCAACACCCTCTCTTCTCCAGGCTCTAGGTTCCCAATCTCCCAGACAAATCTCTTCCCCTTCGCTCCCTGCTGCACGCTGTCCGGTTTTAGTGTCCCGAATTCATGCGTCGGCTGTATGATGTTAGGCAGCACATCCATCACCTTTACTCCCTGCAGCTGCTTCATCCTCCCGTTTCTTACTATCAATAATATCTTCATCTCGCTCAATCCCTGGATGTTGGATCTTATCATGAATATTCTTTTTTTTATCACCACGCTTCTCTCGATGTGGAAATATATTAGTATCACAGCCAGCACGATTATCACGAACCCGTAGAAAATAGGCCTGTAATTTCTCTCAACAGTTACAGTATACTCCTCTCCAGGAGCCAGTGAAAATTCCCATGTCAAGTCCCCATGCCTCGTTTTTGCATCAGGTTTTGTGCTTGTGAATATGTTCTTCAGGAAGCTACTTTCGATTGTTATGCTCTGCGTGCTCTTCACATTGCCGTCATTCCTTTTTGTTATTGTGGTCGTGCTCTTCAGGAAGCCCCCCTTCTCAGCCTTCTGCTCCCCTATAGAACTCTTCTCATTTACCTTGAACGCCCATGAGTAGCTTCCCTTCAAGTCAGATCCGGAATAAGCCTTCACATTCAGTGCATAATCGCCGGGAGCTGCATTCAGGCTTATTGGAAATGAAAAGTACTCCTCTCTCTCTTCCTTTGCAGAGAAGTTGGCAAAGAATGACTTGCTTATGCCTGGCAGGTCGCTATATACGGATATCTCATAGCCCTCCAAAAAGCTGTTCAATCTGTTCTTGAACAGCACGCTTAATTCATAATTTTCCCCAGGAGTTACTTCAGAAGGCGCATTCGCGCTCATCTGCACCACATCCTTGTTCGATAATACAAAGACCTTCAGCGAGGTTGATTTTTCATTCTCTGTGTGCGACAAAGAAGACACAGTTACATCAACCCTGTGCTCGTCATCAGGCTCTGCATTTTCCAGTATCTTGACCTTTACATCAACCTCCTTCATCTGGTCAGGATCTAGCTTTATTTGGTTTGGCTCAAACTGTATGTACTGCACTGCAGGTGAGAAAGGGCTTATGTCTGACGGGTCTCCGCTTATCTTGAACACATCTCTTTCAGGCCCCATGTTTGTTATCGCTAATTTGAATGTGGCTGTTCCTCCAATCTCGACCTCTGGTGCGACAGGTATTACCTGCAGGGTGATTGTTGAATTGTCTTCCTGTGCTATTGCAGGAAATGCTATCAGAATAACTGCCAATAATGCTAAAGTCGCTTGCTTGATCATCAATTAACCCCGCGTTCTCCAAAGGAAGCTCTTTCTTTATAAGCTTTTTCTCAAAAAGAATTCACTACTTTAATACTCAAAAAAAGATGAGGCCGCTCGGACTTTCAAAACCCTTTTCCGATGCAGCGCTTTTCTCAAAAGGGTTATTTTTGAACCGAAATTCCAGCCACCCCAAGGCTGAGTCCTGACCAGGTTAGACTACGGCCCCACAGGCATAAATATTTAAATCGAAGTTTAAAAAGCATTCTCATGGCAGAGAAAAATGTCAGGTTCATAACCATAATAAGCATGATTATCTTTCTTGGATTCATCTACTACGAAACAACCAGCAATGTCAAGGAATATGTCGCAGACACGATATTCTTCATGGTCTTGGTCCTTGTTCTCTTCCTCCTCTACAAGAAGCTCGACTTGGATATTGTAAGTTACACGTCATTCATATTGGCATTGCTTTTCCACAATGCAGGGGCATTCGGATGGTACAACATCTCTCCAATAGGCATCCAATGGGATCATGTAACACACATAGCAGGAAGCTTCGCACCTACGCTCATATTGTTTAGGTTCTGCAGGAGGTTCTTCACAAGCAGCAAATTCAATAATTTCTATGTAGTTCTAATTATCATTCTAGCATCCCTTGGAGTTGGAGTGTTCATAGAGTATTATGAGTTCGCAGGATCATATATCATAGGAGAAGGAGAAGGCGGTCTTGGTCAGGGAGCAGGAGATTTCGATACAGAATTAGGCAGCAGCTTGTACCTAAACACAATGCTTGACCTTGTCTTTAATTTAATTGGTGCGCTTTTGGCTGTTGCTGCTGCATTCCTTCTGGGGTATAACAGGAATATCCGCTGAACGCCGTTTGTGGAAACTCGCGCATCCTGTAATCATTGTATAATACCAATGTTGAGTTCAATGTTTTTATTGCCTCCTGTGTTGGTCTTGGTCCTCGAATAATAACTGGAACCTCATTTCCGCACCCGTAAGAAACAGATATCATTGGCGGGATTTCTTCCCTTGGATAAACCACAAACCTGAAATATCCTCGATATAGACTGCTATCCATATGTGGTCTATTTGAGAACTCAACTATCTTGCCTGTATTGGAATCATAGCTAAAATTTACAGCAAAACATGGGAAACCCTCAAATGTTCCGGCATTGCCACCTATGCTTTCATTTATAATAAATTGCCACATTCCTTTATTTGCATCTAGCAACAGTTCTAAGTTCTGTTTCGCTGTGTCCATGCTCATCTTGTCACTTCCTAATCTTTGTAGAATATGCCAGTTTTATAAGCATTGCTAAATGATAGTAGTATTAGCTTGCCTTGCTGACATGCTCCTGCTTCTCAATTCTTATCACAGTATTGACAAAGCTCTCTATCTTGTCTTCATGGCTTACAAGTATTATCTGCTTCGCATCAAGCTCATCTATCAATCCCCTCATTCTATCCAATTGCTCGCTCGAAAACCCGTCAGTTGGCTCATCCAATATCAATAAGTCCCTTGTCTTTATTACCCCAACAATGTTGTTTATCACCTGGTTCAAGGCCAACCTGTAAGCAAGTGCTGCGGCAGTCTTCTCCCCCCCGCTCAGGAAAGAATAGTCAGTCTCATACCCGTTCTGCTCGATCACAGGGCTGAAAGCATCATCAAGCCTCACCTTCATCAGTTCGCTCTCGACAAGCATCCCGAACCACTTCTGGAACAAGGAGTCAAAGTCATGGTGCACCTTCAGCATCACCCTTCTTTCAAGCACCTCCATTGTCTTTACGAAGCATGAGTCTATCCAGTCATGCAGTCTTGAAAGTTCATTCATCTGCATCTCCTGCTTCTCGAGCCTCTCAATTTCATCAGTTATCTTCCGCATGTCCCTTTCCAATACGCTCTTCTCTTTTTCAAGTGACACCTTCTCCATCAGGAAATGCCTCTCGCTGTCCTGCATCTCCTCAAAATTCTCGCGGAAATCCGCAAGCTCCTTCTCCCTTCCCTGTAACGATTTTAATGCTGTCATCAATTGTCTTTGCTTCTTCTCATGCTCTTCTATCTGCTTCGTTGTCGATGCTAACCCATCAGTCAAATCCTTGATCTTGCCCCTCTTCTCCTCAATCAGTTTCATCTGCAGGGTTAAAAGTCCTCTTTCATGCATCCTCTTCCTTCCAGTCTCAATCTCCAATTTCAGTTGCTCAGCCGGTTTCGTCAGCATCTTCTCCTCATTCTCAAGTTCATTCATCAGTCTCTTATTTTCATTTATCTTCTCTTCCTCAGATTTCTTCACGTCCTGCTTGTGTTTCAAGGAAACACTCTGCTTGCATAGTGGGCACTTGTCAAGTTTTTCTATGTCCATGATGTTCTTCTCGCTTGCCTGCATCTTGACAATGCATTCCTGCATCTTTAGCCTGGAAATCTTTATCCTCTCTTCAGCCTTCTTCGCCTTCTCTTCAAGATTCCTAATGTTCTCTTCATCGTTCTTGATCTCCTTTCCCTTGGTGTTCTTCTCAAGCTCATTTACCTCCCCCTCAAGCAGTGGAATCTCTCTTCTGGAATTCTGCTCGTCTCTTCTGTAATGCTCCAGTGCAGTCTCAATTACCTTAAGCTCCTTCTGCTGCTCCTGGTGCAATGCTAGTTCCTTTTCAACAATCATTATCTGCTGTTTCATGCCCTGCAGTTTCTTCTGCACTTCGGTCAGTTTTCCTGCAGCAGCGCCGATGTCATCTCCCAGCTGGGTTTGCTGCTTGCGCATATTATTTAGTTCCTGCTTCCTCTCTTCCATCACGCTCACAGCCTCTCTTAGGTTCTTCACAGTGCTCCTTACCTGCTTCAAGAACTGCTCCGCATTGTCTCCAATCCTCTTGTACTTGTCAATCCCAAAAACCTTCCTCAAAGTGTCAACCCTCCCGGCATCATCGCCAAGCAGTATGCTCTTCATCTCGTCCTGAGGCGTGTAAACTGTATACCTGTAAATCAAGCTCTTTTTTGTCAGCAGTTCCTGTGGATACTGCAATAGTTCTAGTATCTTCTGTTTCAGTTCAACAGCAGTCAGCTCCCTTCTCGTTCCATCAACCACAATGGACCCGAAGCTTTGCGTCACGCTCTCTCCTCTCCTCAAGTTCCTTGTTATCACGACATTCTTGCCGTCTACCTCAAAGTTCAGTTCAACAGTTCCTTCCCTTGCCCCATGCCTGAGAAGGGAGCTTCCGCTCAAGTCCTTTGTTATCCCAAAAAGTGCAAAGTCAATGGCATAAAGTATCGTGCTTTTCCCGCTTCCTATGTCGCCAGAAAGCATTACTGTCCCTTCAGGGAATTCTATCTCCTCGTTGAGATAGCTCCTTATGTTCCTCAGTTTTATTCCTTTAATCTGCACGCTTCAGCACCTCGTTCAGTCCAAGCTCCTTCACAGCATCAGAAAAGACCCTTCCCTCAAAGTCATTTACCCTCTCCCCCTCAAGTTTCTCCTTGTCAAAAACATTCATCAGCAGTTTTGCAAGCTCATTTCCATCATTCTTTCCAAGGAAGTTCACGTTGAACTGCTTCACTTGCTGCCTCATCACATCATCCTCAATCTCGGAAACGCTTCCGCTCTGCACATTTACCTCTGCAAATTCCTTGCTAATCAGTTTATACGTGTTCTTCAGCACTATGTAAGCCCCGCACTTGTCAAATATCTCCTTGAATGGTATGTCATTTGTCTTCCCCTCGCCTATGCATCCCTCGACCCTCACAGTTACAACTGCATCATCAGTATCATTCTTTGAAATGGCATCCCTTATCTCTCTTGTTACATCTGCTGCGCTTTTCCCTTCAGCATCAAAAACCAAAGGCACAACCCTCTTCAGCTCAATCTTATTATGCTCGACATTGCATCTTCCATCCTTGTCAATCTCCACGATGTAGAATCCGCCAGACTGCAGGGTCTCCAGCTCCTTGAAGTTATTCGGAAACAATGGTCCTGGATATGCCATCATTCCATAGCCGTCATCAGTCATGTCTCTTTTGAAAACCATGTGCGGATGTCCGCCTGCATAGTAATTGAATCCCTTCGGTAGGCTCATCAATGGCTCGCTGTCCACCATGTCAAAATCAACAGGCTTGAACTCTGTTATCAGGCTGTGGAACAGGAATATCTTGACTCCCTTCTCATCCTCGAGATTCATCTTGTCCAGTTTCATGTAGTCAAATTTCTCAAGCCCGCCCCTCAATCCAACCATCCCTGCCAGTTTCACGCCGGTCTTCTCGTCAGTTGTTATCTCTAGCTTTCCATTCTCTCTGTCAAATTTGAAGACTATCTTGCACAGCCCGCTTCTCTCAAGCACCTCAAGCATCGTCTTCCCGCTTGGAGAATAATCATGGCTTCCTGGTATGACATAAACCCTTATCCCATTATCATGCAGTTTCTTCAGGCAGCTGGTCACCATCTTCAGTGCATCTATGCTCGGCACGCTTGTGTTGAACAAGTCTCCTGCAATGACAACAAAGTCCACATTTTCTTCTATGCACTTCTCGGCAGCAACGGAAAATGATTCTATGCTTAATTCTCTCAGCTTCTCTTCTCTCCATCCGCCTATGTGGCAGTCACTTAGGTGTGCAAATTTAACCATGTTTCAGCCTTTCCTCCAATAGCTTCTTCCCATAATCAGTTGGATAGTCTGCATTCACGCATGCCATGCAGCTGTTGGCAATTCCAAAGCTCTTCTGCACATTCTTCACTCCCTCCTCAGTTATGTATATCACCCTGTCAATCTCCCACTGCTTGGCCAGCATCTGCTCAAGATTACCCACGGGATGCTGGTTCGCGACAAGTTCTGTATGTGTGCCGAACACGCCGATGTCAGCCCCGTAGCAGCAGGAATTCCTCAAGGGCGGCGTCGCAGACACGAAATATATTCTCCTTGGCTGGAAATAAGTCCTGACCAGATGAACCAGTCTTCCCCCTGTCTCTCCCCTGACAATGCTGTCATCAACAAGCATGATGTCCATGCCGCTGATATTTATAGGTGAGCGGTTGAATTTTAAGTCCATCAGCAATGATCGCTGGTCCTTGCTTCCTATGTATACCCGCATGTCAGAATCTTTTTTCAATGCTGGCACATATTGCAATCCAAGCGATTGCGCAAGTGTCTCAGCAATAGGGAATGAAGTTTGCGGAATAGGCATCACCACAAACCCATTGACATCCAGCCCCTTCTCCCTGATCTCCCTCGCAGCCTCGCGCCCAAGCTCCTTGCGGTAAGCTTCCACATGCACCCCATCAAGCAAAGAGTCAGGCGAAGCTAGGTATTGGAGCTGGAAAAAACATGGTCTTGCAGTCTCATCAGGGGCAAACCTCTCTTTTGCAAATTGTTTGTCATACAGCAAAAGTTCTCCTGCATGATGCACGCAGATGGAGCTTGGAGTTATTCCAATCTTGGTTAGCGCAACGCTCTCAGAAGCAGCAACAAAGAATTCATCACTCTCTCCATAGCACGAAGGCATTATCCCAAAAGGATCCCTCACGACAGCAAGCACGCCTTGGGCATCCAATATCGCAGCGCAGTATCCGCCATCAAGTCTCTTTGAAAAGTTCTTCGCCACATCAAGGAATTTAGGCTTCCCTCCAACCCTGTCAGATTCCTCTGCAAGTCCGCGTGCAACCATGTGCATGAATATCTCAGTGTCGACTCTTGTGTCCAATGTATATCCGACATCATTGACAAGATAATCCTTCAGGTCTGAATAATTTGCCAGTGTCCCGTTCCACACAATTCCAAATCGCTTCCATGCCCTTCCATGATGCCTGTGAAACGGCTGCGCCTCGTCGCGCTTCTCTTTCATCGTTTTCGAGCTGCCGCTTGTCTCCCATCGCACATGGCCGATCGCCCTTGTCCCGGCATAATCATCAAGCAGTTTTCTGAATTCTCTGTTGTTCCCGGTAGAAAATACCTCATTAACAAGTCCGACATCCTTGTGGCCATCTAATCTCTTTACTTCCTTTTCAGGATTATAAGACATAAATCCTGCGCTCTGCTGCCCCCTATGCTGCAATGCCGAAAGCATCAGCGACATGAAGTACGGCGCTCCGCCTACTGCTCCATAAGTACTGGCATAATGTTCCAAAGGTTTCTTCAGCACAACAGCTGCATATCCGCAGTCAGCCAATAATATCCCCCCTATTTTGTATGAAACATGACTAGCAATAAAGTGTTTATATAGATTGTCGTGGTGTTGAACAGTGGTGTTTGAATAGTTCAGTCTATTCTTACTTTCTTGCCATTTTCCAGCACATGCAGGTCTCTTCCAGGCTTGTATCCCATGCTCTTGGCCAATTCAACAGTTCCATTCACCACGCTCGAAGGCCCGTGTGCAGGGATTACATGCCTCGGATCAGCCATTGTTATGAATTCCTCTATGTCCTTTCTCCTTCCATGCCCGGAAACATGCACGTCGTCAAACACCTGCACCCCAAACTCCCTTAATCTTCTCTCAACCTCTTCCCTGTTTGTTATGTTCGGCTCAACAGGTATTATTCTGTTCGAGAATATCACATGGTCCTCGCTCATGAACCTGAATGGATAATCCTCCCTCATCATCCTGCTAAGAACGGAATTCTTCTCTCCCTGCCCTCCAGTGCACACTATCAGGTAATTTCCAGGCCCCTGCTTCTCAATCTCCCTTAATTTCCTTTTCACCTCTCTTCCATATCCGACAATCTCAGCCTGCCTGCTGAAGTCTGCAATCCCAACCTCCTTTGCAGCATCGCAGTATTTCATCATGCTCCTTCCCAGTATCACTACTTTTCTTCCCAGTTTGTTTCCGAACTCAACGAAGCTTTTCAGCCTTGCTATGTGCGATGCAAAGCAAGTTCCCACTATTGCATTGTCCCTGTTCTCTGTGTTGAACAATACCTCTCTCAGCATCTCTCTTGCTGTCTTTTCGCTTGGGGTCTTGTCATTGTGTTTTGCATACAATGAATCAACAAACAATGCCAATACCCCCTCGTCCCTCAATTCTCTTATCCTTTCATAATCAGGCCTCTCCCCGATTATCGGCGTGTCATCAAACTTGAAGTCAGGCGCATATATTATCACCCCATGCTTGGTATGCAGTGCAACAAAGCTTGTTTGCGGCGTGCTATGCGTCACATGCACCAGTTCAAGGCTCATGTCTTTTGACAATTTTATCATCTTCCTGAATGGGACCTCATGCATCGTATTCTTCATTGAAAGGTTGTCATCCCTTATCATATGTCTTAACACAGCCATTGTGTAAGCAGTCCCATAGACAGGAGCAGAATAATTCTTCTCCAGGTAAGGTGCAGCTCCAATGTGGTCAAAATGGCAGTGTGAAAGCGCTATCGCCCTGACAATGTTCTTCCAGCTGGATATCGCATTGTCATCCGGAATGGCATTGAGCTTTATCAGCTGCCCCATGTTCAAGTCATCCCTTACCCCGCCTTCTTCCTCGAAGTCAACTATCTTCTGGACATTGAATCCCATGTCAAATATTGCAGCATCGCTGTTGATCTTGACGGCAACCATGTTCTTGCCGACTTCGCTGTATCCTCCAACACCGACAATCTCTGCCATTTTACTGCTCGCTGCGTATCATGTTCTTGCTTATCAATACAAGCACAAACAATCCCAATAGCCATCCGCCCAGGATAAATATAGAATATCTCAGTTCATACAGGCCGCTCCCAAACAGGAGTATCTTGCTTAATAGGAATTGCGAGGCATAGAACGGGTTGTAAGCTGCTATGTCCTTTAATAATGCCGGCAGTGCCTCGACAGGCAGTATCGTGCTTGAAAAGAATAATAATAAAAATCCGATGCTCAATGCAGCTATCACCCCAGTCTCCTCATTCTTGAACAATGTCCCTATCAGCATCCCCAGGAAAACAAACAGTCCTGCCATCAGTAATAAGACAACGCTCAATGGCAGTAAGACATTCATCATCTGTCCTGCAAAGAAGAACATCCCGACAGCAAACACGACAGCCAATTGTAGTATTATCACAATCATGTTTGTTATGAAGTTCCCGAATATGAACAATAATTTGGAGGTTGGAGTTATCATATTCTTGAAAGCTGACTTCTGTGTCTTCTCCCTCGCCTCAAGAGATGAAGCCAGGAACAGTCCGACAAACATCACTATCAAAGCAACTAATGTGGGAAACAAATAATTGATGCGCGACTTCTGCGGCACGACGCTCTCTATCTTAGTGTCTAGCGGGCTCGCAATCTTCCCCGCGCTCTGCATTTTTGCTCCGCGTATGTTTCTCAGTATGTCATCCAGTCCTGAATCTATCACGTTCACATACCCCATGTCCTCGTCAGCCAGGATTTTGACAGCAGCGAGGTCCTTCACTGCATTGTACTTTATCCCCTGGAACCCATTCACCTGGTCTACAAGATCCTGTGCATTTATCTTTATCTTGCTTAGGTATTGGTCAGCGGCAGTTGTTGCATTGCTGAATTTCTTCAGCTCGTTTATCTCAGCCTCCAGAGAGCCGAATGGAAAAGATTCGATAGAAGCGCTTATGTTGTAGCTAATGAAGTTGTATCTAACTTTCTCAGCAGTGTCAGCCACGTTTCTGCTGTTTCCGCTTATCTCTTTTAGCAGGGACTGCTTGTCTGCCAATTCATCTCCTGATTCAGCAAGAGTGTCAATTAAATTAGTCGCCAGCTGCTCTCCAATCTGCTTTGATTTCTTCGCAATCTCGCTCTGCAATGACTCAATCACGATGTAAACAAAATTCTCCCTGCTCTTGTCGACATGAAATGTCACAGTTCCCCCTCGTTCAACATCAAAGCCTGTCGGAAAAACAGCGCAAACAGCAAATACTCCGTTCTTCACGCCTTCAATGCACTTGTCTTGGTCTTCCATCTGCACTATGCTCATCTGCTTCTGCTTCAGCCCGTCAAGCAGTGAGTTTGTCAGCGTGCTGTATTCCTTTGAATAAACTCCGACGATTATTCCATACGCATTTGCGCTGCTGAAAGCAACGCTTATCAATACAATTAATAATAAAGGTCCAAGAACCAATATCAATGCAGAGCTCCTGTTTCTCAACAGAAGCATCAGGTTCTTCTTCACCAATGATATTATCTTCAAAGCCATTTTTTGTCTGTTATCTCCTCAAACACATCCTGCAGGCTTGGTCTTTTCACGTCCAGGTATACCAGCTTGTCCTGTTCATTCTGTAATAGCATCATTATGGCCTGCACAAGCCTGTCAGCCTGGTTTGTATAAACTACCAATTTGTTCCCGTCAACATAAAATTCCTTCAGTCTCAGGTCTCTTATCAATGAGTCATATCTTCCGCTCTCTGTCTGCAGGTGTATTTCCTCCTTCCATCCGTATGCAGCCCTGAAATCCTCAACCCTTCCGATTCTTAATATTCTTCCCTGGTGCAGCACTGCAATCCTGTCACATAATGATTCCACATCCCCCAAAAGATGTGATGTTATTATTATTGTTGTTCCAAGCTTGTTTATCTGCTTTATCAATGTCAATATCTCTCTCCTCAATAATGGGTCCAAGTCCTCAGTCGGCTCGTCTAAAATCAATATCTTCGGATCATGAACTAGGCTGCATGCCATCTCCAGTCTTCTCTGCATTCCTCCAGATAATTTGCCAGCCATTTGGTTCTTTTGTGACATCAGTCCAAGAAATACAAGAACCCTCTCGATATGCTCCTTCAGCTGCTTCTCGTTCATCCCGTACAAGGACCCAAAATAAGAAATATTCTCCTCGACAGTCAGCTCAGGATAGAAGCTGCTTTCCTGCGCAGCAAATCCAACCTCCCTCTGCACCTGTTTCTTCACATTTGATAATGCAATTCCTTTGTAGAATAAAGACCCCTTTTCAGGTTTGTAATATCCGACCATCACCTTAAGCAGTGTTGTTTTCCCGCTTCCATTCATCCCAACAATTCCAAGGATCTCCCCTTCCTCCACGTTTAAGCTTACAGAATCAAGGACTAAATTGCCTCCAAATCTCTTTGTCACTCCTTTCAGTTGGATTAAATCCATGCCTATTAATCATCTCTCCTGTCTTTTAAGGTTTATGATGGATGAAAAACAACAGATAACGGCTGAAACAGCAGTCAGCAATAAAAGTATTAACAACCACAGAATTATTAAGAGATATGAAGTTTATATCAAAAGATAAGCTTCTCTCCAATATGTAAATTTCTTGCATTTCCTGCCATTACCTCAATCACAGCATCAGCGATTTCTCCTTTAATGAATGGCTTAAACTGCCTCGCATTCCTCTCTATCTTTACAATCTTCCCATCTCTAATCCATATCATGTCTATTG
>CAYITV010000005.1:0-19078 GCA_964366285.1 Candidatus Woesearchaeota archaeon
TTAGTCTTGCTGATGCCATCTCCTTCTTTTCTGGCATCAGCTTTTTTCTTTTTCTCAAATTCTTCCCAAAGTTTTTTAAAGAAAGCATAACTGCTAAATGAGGGGGAAAATATGTCATTGCAAGATATTCAACGTCAGGTAGATGAGTGGACTTCTCAGTTTAAAGTGCAATATTGGCAACCACACGAAATCCTGGCACGATTGATGGAAGAGACAGGAGAGCTAGCAAGAGAAGTAAACCATTTATATGGACCGAAGAAAAAGAAACCAGAAGAGCAAACAAGAGAGCTCGGAGATGAAATAGGAGACATTATCTTCACCTTATGTTGTCTAGCAAATTCTAAGGGAATTAACATTGACGAGGCATTCAAGCGCGTCATGGACAAGCATTATGGACGTGACAATGAAAGATATGAAAAGAAGTAATAAAGTTTAACTATTCTTGCTTAAAGTATAGTATAATTATTCTTAAAATCTTCTGCGTAATCATCTTCAATGATTCGTAAATATGCTCTCAATTGCATAGCTACAATCTCAGTTGAAACGCCGCTATTTTTAACAACTGTTTGAAGATATTCTTGTCCCTCTAAATCTTTAATAATATTAATGCCAAATCCAAATTGTTTAGATTCATTCAGCTTTCTTGTCATCAGCATCAAACCCCAATAAATCATCTAACCATTGAAATTTTTTGCTAATCTTTCTTTTTGCTGGTTTTTTAATAGTCCAATGAAAATTTAAAGATGGCGCATTTTTCTTTGTCATTATTGTTTCAAAATTTAAAAAATCTTTCATAAAAGAATGCAAGATGAATGCCTTTATATATCTTATGCGTAAAAACACGGAAATTTTCCGATTATCCTACTAGTTTGTTCATAATAGATCATTGTTTTTCTGATAAGCAAAAGAAAAAGCAACAATCATACACATACCACCCCACCAAAAACTATACAGTTAACAATTCTAGAATCTGCCTTCAAGTCCCTTTAGTTTCTCTTTTCCCTTCTTCACAATACTATCTCTCGCCTTCTTCAATCTTTTTATCTGCTTCTTTATCGGAAAAACACTTGTGTCAATGCTCTTCTTTCCATACTTATCAAAAAATGTTACCAAATTCACAGAAATTCTTTCAGCCTCCTTGTCCATCCTGTTCGGATACCCAATAGTCAATATCAACTCAGGAATTATATTCTCTGGAATCTCCAATAAATTCCTTATTCCAACAGCATCAAATCCTCCAACCCAGCAGCTTCCCAATCCAACATCCTCAGCCTTTAGCATCATCAATCCAGCAGCAACAGCGCAGTTTTGCGTTGCATAAATCTCTCCCCTGTCAGGATAATTATTCTTTATCGCATCAGCATCATTGCAGATCACAATATGCACAGGCGCCTCAATCATCCAGTCCTGGTTCTTGCATAGTTGTGCAATCCTGTTCCTCTTGTCCTCGTCAGTTACTACAATGAACTGCCAGTTCTGCTTGTTGCCTGCAGAAGGAGCATAAGTCCCAGCCTCCAGAACATCGCCGACAACATCCAAAGGCACATTCTTGTCTAGGTATTCCCTGCAGCTTCTCCTCCCTCTTATGCATGCGTCAACGTCCATGTTTTCACTCAGTTATTTATAAAAAAGCTTAAATGCTGCGGCTATATATATCTTTTCATGGATTACAATGCTTTGGTCGATGTTTATCATGCCCTGGAAAGAACTACCAAAAGGCTGGAAAAAACCATTATAATCTCAGATCTTTTGAAAAGGATACCAGACGAAGAGCTTCAGGATATCATCTGCCTTCTTCAAGGCCGCGCATTCCCACAGTGGGATGAGAGGAAGATAGGATTCAGTTCAAAATTGATGGTCAAGGCAGTATCAAAGGCAGCAGGCTCTTCGCTAAATGAAGTCGAGTCATTATGGAGCAAAAAAGGAGATCTGGGTATTGTAGCAGAAGAACTGATAAAGTCAAAGAAGCAGACTACACTCTCAAGCCAAAAATTAACAACGCATAAGGTTATCACAAACATCAGGAAGCTTGCAGAGTTAGTTGGAGAAGGCACAGTTGACAGGAAAGTCTCATTAGTATCTGAATTGTTGTCAGCTTCATCAAAAGAAGAGGCAAGATTCATTGTCCGCACAATACTGGAAGAGTTAAGGGTTGGTGTTGCATCAGGAATTCTTCGTGACTCCATCGCGCAGGCATTCAACAAGGATGTAAATGAAGTTGAAGAAGCCTTCCATATGAAATCAGATTACGGTGAAGTTGCTCATCTGGCAAAGAAAAACAAACTTGGTACAGCAGTCATCACAGTCGGCAAACCGATTAATTCCATGCTTGCATTACTGATCAATGGCATTCCAGAGGCATTTGAAGCATTGGGCAAGCCAGCGATCTTCGAATACAAGCTTGATGGTTTCCGCCTGCAGATACACAACGATGGAAAAAACATAAAACTTTTCACCAGAAGATTGGAGGATGTCACAAAACAATTTCCAGACATTACTGATATCATCAAGAAAAATGTTAAAGGTAAAAACTTCATCATAGATGTCGAGGCTGTAGGTTACGATTCAAAGACAAAGAAACACCTTCCATTCCAGAATGTTTCCCAGCGCATCAAGAGGAAATATGACATCCAGGAGATGGCAGATAAATTCCCTATGGAGGTTAATGTCTTTGATGTTCTATATCACGATGGCAAGCCGATGATGCAGCAATCCCAGCAGAAGAGACGCGAGCTTCTTGAAAAGATTATATCTCCTCATCCAGGCAAGATAATCCTCACAAAAAAACTGATAACATCCTCATTGCCTGAAGCAGAAAGATTCTACAAGGAATCACTACAAAAAGGAAATGAAGGCCTGATAATAAAGAAGTTGGATGCAGTTTACAAGCCAGGCCGTTATGTCGAAGGTTGGGTAAAATTAAAACCAATTCTTGAGCCTTTGGATTTGGTAATTATCGGGGCAGAATCAGGCACTGGAAAAAGAGCAGGAATGTTGACCTCATATGTTCTTGGCTGCAAGTCTGGAAATGAATTACTCTCCTGCGGCATGGTCAGCACAGGCTTGAAGGAAAAGGAGGAAGAAGGACTAACCTTTTCGCAGTTGTCAAAGATGCTCCAGCCGTATATTCTTCATCAAGACGGCCGTTCAGTCACAATAAAGCCAAGGATTGTGGTTGAGGTTGCATATGAAGAGATACAAAAAAGCCCAACATACGAGTCAGGCTATGCTTTAAGGTTTCCCCGCTTTAAATTCATTCGTACAGCAGAAAAAGCACCAAAAGACGCAAATACTATTGAAGATATAGAGCGCATATACCAGATGCAGAAACAGCGTGACAACACTATAAAAAGAAGAAATCATATAACAACTTAAGGATAATAATATTTATATACTGGTTGTTGATATTATTAACTCATAGTAAAAACCAACAACAAATTGCAGAAAAAAAGAGGTTTTTACACATTCATAAAAAAGTAGGTGATCCTAGGGAGGATGGCGGATGATTGTAAAAGATGAATTTTTAAGCAAGCTTCGAAATCTCTTTGGTCTTAATCTCTATGAAGTAAGGATATGGACTGCATTGCTTTCTCGCGGTGTTTCAACCGCAGGTGAATTATCTGATATAGGCAACGTGCCTCGTTCTCGTGCATACGACGTCCTTGAATCCCTTGAAAGAAAAGGCTTTGTAGTCATGAAGCTCGGCAAGCCGATCAAGTACATAGCAGTAGAGCCTGTAGAAGTTGTTGAAAGGGTCAAAAAATACCTGTTCGAGCATGCAAACGATCGTGTCAAGCGCCTTGATGATTTAAAAGGTACAGATGTCCTTGATGAGCTGAAGCTTCTTCACAAGCAGGGCATTGAATTCATCGAACCAACAGACTTGTCAGGAGCAATCCGCGGAAGGCATAACATCTACACCCACTTGGAGACAATGGTGAAGAACGCACAGAAGTCTGTTACTTTGGTTACAACATCTAAAGGCTTGATGAGAAAGGTTGAAGCGCTTAAGCCAGAACTTGAAAAACTTAAGAAAAAAGGAGTCAAGATAAGAATTGCAGCCCCTATGACAAAAGAATCTGCGCAGGCAATGAAAGAGATAGCAAAGATTGCAGAGGTAAGGCACTCCAACAAATTTGATGCGCGATTCTGTATTGTTGACGGCAAGGACCTGATGTTCATGGTGCTGAATGATGATGACGTCCATCCGACATATGATGTTGGCGTCTGGGTCACAACCCCATACTTCGCATCAGCCATGGAAGAGATGTTCAACCAGCACTGGAAGGGCTTTGAGGATGCATCCAAGGTGCAGCTTCCAAACAACAGCAAATAATTCATTTTTTCTTTTTTGATAAAACATTTAAAGAGATAACTCTCTATAGTAACTATGGATTTTAAAAAAGAGCTTGTCAATATACTAAAAAAAGAGCTTAATCAAGATGTTGAATCTTTGTTAGAGATACCCCCAGATCCTTCTTTAGGCGATTATGCATTGCCTTGTTTCACCCTTGCAAAAGCCTTAAAAAAACCCCCCCAGGAGATAGCCCAATCATTATCAAAGAAGATCCATGCGGCATTCATCGAAAGGGTAGAGGCCAAAGGCCCATATCTCAATTTTTTTATTAGCAAATCACTTATTGCGCAATCAGTCTTGAAAGAAGTTCTCTCTCAAAAAGAAAAGTATGGCTGTTCAGCAATAGGAAAGGGAAAAACAATTGTCATTGACATGTCATCTCCAAATATAGCAAAGGCATTCGGCATTGGCCATCTTCGTTCAACTATCATAGGAAACTCCCTTCGCCATCTTCTTGTCTCGCAGGGATACAAGGTAATACGCGTAAACCATCTTGGTGATTGGGGAACTCAATTTGGTAAGCTTATAACTGCATACAAAAAATGGGGAAATGAAAAAGAGCTTAACAAAGATCCAATTCGTTATTTGCTCAGCCTATACATTAAGTTCCACCATGAATCAGAAAAAGATATTTCTTTGGAAGATGAAGCTAGATTATGGTTCAAGAAACTAGAAGATGGCGGCAAAGAAGCAAGGTTGTTATGGAAGAAATTCCGTGATCTCAGCATAAAAGATTTCAAAAAAATCTACAAGCTTCTAAATGTTGACTTTGAATCTTATGAAGGTGAGGCCTTCTACAACGACAAAATGGAATCAGTCATCAAAGAACTTCAAGCAAAACATCTGCTGGAAGAAAGTGAAGGTGCAGAAATAGTTGATCTTGAAAAATATGGATTGACATCTGCCATCATCAGGAAGAAGGATGGTGCAACAGTTTATATCACCCGTGATCTTGCAGCTGCATTATACAGGAAAAAGAAGTACAAGTTTGATAAGATGTTATACGAAGTTGGCTCTGAGCAAAAGCTTCATTTCCAGCAGTTGTTCAGGATTTTGGAATTGATGGATTATTCCTGGGCAAAAAACTGTGTTCATATAAACCATGGCCTCTATCTTGGCTCAGACAAGAAAAAGCTTGCTACAAGGAAAGGCAAGACAATCTTCATGGAAGAGGTCCTTAAAGAAGCTATTGAACTTGCAAAAAAAACAATCCAAGAAAAGAATCCCTCATTGAAAAACAAGGATAAGGTTGCAGAAGCAGTCGGCGTTGGTGCCATAATCTTCGGCGATCTCTCTAGTGACAGAACCAATGACATAATTTTTGACATTGACAAGTTTATCTCATTTGAAGGAGAAACAGGCCCCTATCTTCAATATGCCCATGCAAGATTGTGCTCAATATTGAGGAAAGTAAAGAAACAATCAAAGAATATAGATCCTTCTTCATTCGATGCAGAAGAGTGTCAGATTATCAAGAATCTAGGCTCATTCCCCTCAATCATACAGGAAACACTGGTCCATCACAAGCCAAGTATCCTTGCGCGTTATCTTTTAGACATAGCTCAGGCAGTCAATAGTTA
Organism: Candidatus Woesearchaeota archaeon; assembly: GCA_964366285.1. Lineage (GTDB taxonomy): Archaea > Nanobdellota > Nanobdellia > SCGC-AAA011-G17 > UBA489 > CAYJXC01. The sequence continues at coordinate 5,938 of CAYITV010000005.1, forward strand.
TTATGTAACCCATCCTATTCTAAAATCAGAAGAACCAATAAAATCTGCCCGTTTAGCATTAATATCTGCAGTCCAGCTTGTGCTTAATCATGGGCTCAAATTATTAGGCATAGAACCCTTGGAAAGAATGTAACATATATCCTCAACAAAAGAAAACTATTAATATGCCTTCTATTCTCTGTACTTAATGAACCAAAACAATTCTATTCTTTGGGGGAAAAAGTTCTATGGCGCAGATTAAATACATTATAGTATGCGGTGGTGTTATCTCAGGCGTCGGAAAGGGTGTGGCAACAGCCTCAATAGGCAAAATCCTCCAAGGTTATGGTTTTAATGTTACTGCCATTAAAATAGACCCATACCTCAATGTCTCAGCTTCAACCTTAAGGCCAACAGAGCACGGGGAAGTTTGGGTTACAGATGACGGCGGAGAAATAGATCAGGATCTTGGCAATTATGAACGCTTCCTAAATATAGATATCCCAAAGAAAAACTGCATGACATCAGGCCAGATCTACAAAGCTATAATAGACAAGGAAATCAAAGGTGGTTATCTTGGCAAGACAGTCCAGTTCATCCCTCATGTTCCGGAAGAGATAAAGAACAGGATAAAGGCGTCAGCATCTGGATTCGATATAGCCTTGATTGAGATAGGCGGGACAGTAGGAGACTATGAGAACATTCCCTTCTTGTTTGCAGCAAAAAGTCTTGAACGTGAATTAGGAAAAGAAAATGTCCTTTACATCCTTGTTACATATCTTCCAATACCTGATCATGTTCAGGAGATGAAAACAAAGCCCACACAGATGGCGATTAAACTGTTGACAGAGCATGGAATATTCCCTGATTTTATACTATGCCGCGCAAAGCGCCCATTAGATGAGGTTCGCAAGAAAAAGATAGAGACATACGCCAACATAGGCTCTGAATATGTAATCTCAGCCCCTGACATTAAGAATACAATATATTCAATACCCTTAAACTTTGAAAAGGAAGGATTAGGAGAAAAAATTCTCAAAAAACTTCAATTAGAACCTTTGAAGCAGCCTGACTGGACAGCATGGCAGAAGCTTGTTAATATCCTGGACAATCCGCCTGAAAAATTAAGAATATCAATGGTAGGAAAATACTTTGACATCGGCGATTACACATTGAATGATTCCTACATCTCAGTCAATGAGGCATTGAATCACGCTGCAGCAAACCTTGGTGTCGGTATAAGCATTACATGGATAGACGCAAAGAAACTTGAAGAAGATCAAGAAGAAGTAAAGAAACTAAGCTCATTTGATGGGATTGTCATTCCAGGAGGTTTTGGCTCGACAGGAGTCGAAGGAAAGATAAAGGCAATTGAATATGCGCGTCAAAACAACATTCCTCTTATAGGATTATGCTACGGCATGCAGCTGGCAGTTGTTGAATTTGCCAGGAACGTCTGCAATCTCAAAGATGCTAACTCAACAGAGATTGACCCAAATACTCCGCATCCAGTTATTGATATCCTTCCTGAACAGAAGAATGTATCTGACATCAGTGGCACTCTCCGGTTAGGTGCATATGCAGCATCAATAAAGCCAAAAACAAATATCTACGATCTTTATGCAAGGACAGGCCGTCTCAACAAAGATCAGGAAAAAATCAAGAGTTTCAATAATGAGAATGAATTATTTAGGATGGGTAATACCCCTGTCAAGGATACAATACTTGAACGCCACAGGCACAGATACGAAGTCAATACAAAATACATTCCAACTCTTGAAAAGCATGGTCTTGTATTCTCAGGTTCCCACACAAGAAAAGATGGCACTCAGCTTATGGAATACATAGAGCTTTCTGGAAAGAATATAATTGCCACGCAAAGCCACCCAGAATTCAAGTCTCGATTGGAAGATCCATCTCCATTGTTCTACGGTTTCATAGAGTCGGCAAAAAACTTCAGCAAGAAAAAGCCAAAATAATTCATTACTTCATTGATACAAAACAAAATATGTTCTTGATGATACAATTGTTTATATAAACAAATTTTATAATCCAAGATTCAAATGGCATTCACAAACGAAGAGATATCACAGTTATCGAAATATGTTTCTAATCCTACTGGTAATATATTTATCGTTAGAAATCTACCTGGTTTGACAGGTCCAATATTTGCCCGTTACAGCCGTGCTCCTGGAGGTTTCAGGGAAATTCTCTTGAATGAATTCATTAAAGAGGGAGTTGTAGATGCACAAAAAGCTCAGGATCTAATCCACCGTGTGCTTATAGCATTTGGAGATGAATCTGTTGGCGAATTAGAAGGATCCCATATATCTTTGGAAGATATTTCGAACGTTGCAACAAAGGTCATCGAAGACAGGAGAATAGGCGGTTCTCCCATAGAGCAATCATCGCGTTATGTTGTCTACGATCAGCTTGACGATCAAGGAAACTTTCGTTATTATCGTGACAAAAATATCATGGCATCTGCTCATGGTCAAAGCTTTGTTGAAGGCATGGATGAGATATTCAGGACTTACATCAGCTTGGTCGAACCAATGAACGCATTCTTCAGGAAGCTTAAGCCAATAGAAGAGGCAGAATATGCCATAAAGCCAAATGACAAAACAAAATACAGGTTAGAGCAATTGACAGATGACCGCGAAATAAAAGATTTCGAAAGAACATACAAATTCGATATCAAAACAAAAGCTTGTGACACAATCCGTGTTTTGCTGCCTGCAGCCACAAAAACAAATGTTGGCATCTTCGGCAATGGTAGATTCTTTAATCATATGCTTACACATCTTTACTCGCACGAACTTCCAGAGATGCACGAACATGCTCAAAAAGCTCATGAAGAGCTGAATAAACAGATTCCAGTTTTTGTCAAAAGAGCGAAAAGAAATGAATACATGGTTGAAACTGAAAGGAATATGAAAGAGCTTGCTAGTCATCTAACAAAAGAAATCTCTCTTCAACAAGATCTTGAACATGTTATCCTCCTCGAACAAAAAGGAGATCAGGACTATGTAGACAACATGGTGGCACAAATGCTCTTTAAATATACAAATCTTTCATTGCCAATACTGAGAATTATAGCTTCACATCTCGCAAACTACCGAAAACAGCAGGTAATCCAAACATACGTGGGAAATAGAAAAACACGCTTTGATCGTTCTGGCCGTGCCTTAGAGTATGGTTATCCATTGACATTCAATCTTAGAGGAGATTTTGGTATATATCGTGATCTGCACAGGATGCGCATGCTTACACAGGAGCGCCAATTATTAACAACTAAACTGGGCTTTGAGATTCCGCAGTCTATTATTGACGCTGGCCATGAAGAAGAAATCAATAAATGCATAAGCATTTCATCATCTTTATGGGAAAGGATTGCCAATGATGTTTCTCCAGAAGCAGCCCAATATGCCGTCTTGTTCGGCTTCAACATCCAGTGGATGATTGGCATGAATCTTCGTGAAGCGCAGCACATGCTTGAACTAAGGACAATTCCTCAAGGCCATCCAAATTATAGGAAAATGTGCCAGGAGATGAATAGGCAGATAATGGAAAAATTCCCGCAGATGAAAGCAGCAACGCAATTTATTGATAATAATGATTATTTTTGGTCCCGTGGAGAATCAGAAGCTAGGCAAAGGCAAAAAGAAAGGCAGTTTGAGGAAGGAAAATGAACAAAGGTAAATTTATAGTTATTGAAGGTGCAGATGCAGCAGGCAAGCATACGCAAACGAAGCTCCTGGTTGACCGCGCAAAAAGCGAAGGATACCGCGTGGCAGCAACAGCCTTCCCGCGATATGAAACGCCAATCGGAAAAGAAATCCAAGAGTATCTTCACGGAAAATACGGCACTCTTGAAAAAGTAGATACAAAATTCGCCTCTCTCTTGTACATGATTGATCGTCACGAAGCACAGCCGTGGATTCAGCACACCTTGAAACGCGTCGATCTTTTAATCTCAGATCGCTATTCTGACGCAAATATTGCGCATCAGGCGGCAAAGGAAACAGGAAGAAAAAGAAGAGAATTGATAAAATGGCTGTACGAGTTTGAACATTCTGCGCCATTCAATCATGAGATGCCAAACCACGTGGTTTATCTTGATCTTCCGCCAGAATTCGCAAGGCATGCCATGGAAGCAGAGGGAAGAAAGCAGGACATTCACGAAAAGAATATTGCATATCAAAGGAATGTCAGAAAAATTTTTCTCGCCATCGCAGCAGGAAACCCAGATATACGGACAGTAATCAACTGTCTCAAAGACAAACATACGCGGTTTTACCCAGAGGAAATCTCAGATCAGATATGGAGCATAGTAAAACCACGACTCACCAAAGCAGGTACACAGATTTATCTCGCTGCCCCCATCCGTGGAGACGGAGCAGACAGGGATGAACTGCGGCGCATAGGTTCTGTCCTAGAGAGGTATGGCAAGATTCTTACTCCTCACGTTATGTCAGATAATGTAAGGCAGGAGGAAGATGCCAAGCGTGCTATTGGCACAAATATTTTAGAAAGGGATCTTGATCTTCTCGACCATGCAAATGTCTTGATGGCAGAAGTTACAACATCTGGAAGTTATGGGATAGGAAGAGAAATTGAGTATGCCACTAATGCGCTGCAAATCCCAACGATAGCCCTCTTCAATGTTAGAAAAAGAAATTTCAGTGACGTCTCAGGGATGATCACCGATGACAAAAGAGTAACAGTTGTCCCTTACACTTCTGAAACACTAGACATCATCGTGGCTAGCATTATGAGTGATGTAGACAAAAAAATCTATTGATTTTTATACTGCTCAACCTCATCGTAAATAATATCTAACTGTATTCCGGCATCCTGGAACATCTGTCGTGTTAATTGGCCTGCATGATATCTCTTTTCAGCAACAACCCTTTTTATTCCAGCATTAATGATCATCTTAGCGCATACATGGCATGGTTCCATCTTGCAGTACACAGTGCCTCCTTCTAAAGAAATACCAAACCTCGCAGCCTGGATCAATGCATTTTGTTCTGCATGCGTAGTCCTGATACAATGTTGGCTCTTGTTTCCTTCTTCATCATAGACCTCTGCCATCTGGTGGCCGGCGTCATCGCAATGTGGCATCCCTATTGGGCTTCCTGCATAGCCAGTAGTAAGAATTCTCTTGTTCTTGACAATAATTGATCCGACTCGTCCTCGATCGCACGTTCCTCTTCTTCCAACCTCTCTTGCAATGTTCATGAAGTACTCATCCCAATCATGGCGTTCATGCACTCCCAAGAATCTTTTGACATTCCTCCTTAGTTCGTCAATAGATCCTTCATTGACAATAGTGCAGTCAGCCATGCTTATTGGTCCTGCCTTCTGTATGTTTTCAATTTCGCTGAAATCCCTGCTCCTGGCCTCATCTTCATTCAATGGTCTTTCTTTTCGCACAGCCAGCCGCTGATAGCGTATAGCTGGTGAAGCATGCACGCTTAATACTCTTAATTCAGGAAACTCTTTTTTAAGTACCTTGTATTCCTCCCAGCTGTACAATCCGTCAATTACCACATCCTTTCCATTATTCAGTGCAGAGCGAATCTTGCCAACATTCAATATTGCATAAGCAGCCATTCCATGCTGTCTTCTAAGATCCTCGCGCACATATCTCTCATTCTCTTCATTAACAGGCATTCCTTTCTGTTGCAGGACATCCATGGTCGCATCGCCAAACCTTATCTTGAAAAAGTTCTGTTTTTCTAGAATATCGCACGCCTCGCTCTTCCCAGCTCCAGTCAGTCCAACAACAGCAGTCAGTCTTGGCATAAATCCCCCAACCAAAATCCTTGAATCAATATTAATAAGTATTTCTCTCCTGCAGTCTACTGATAGAAAAATACTATTCTTCCTTCAACACAATCCCAAATTCATCGTCTTCAAATGCCTTTCTGTCATTCTCAACAATCTTCTCGACAGCAGACACTTCTTTTGGAAACTCCCTTCCGCGTGAAAACACCTGCTTGTCTACCTTCTTAGCCTCAAGAGCGTCTGTTAGGTATTTTACAGCCTTTTCAATGTCAAATTCCTTGCATGAAAAGATGTCAATGAACGCATGTCCCTGCTCTACAAAAGTATGGATGGCAATATGTGATTCTGCAATCAAGACAAATCCAGAGATGCCTCCCTTGTCAAAGCTTCCCTCTCCGCCGCCAGGATAATAAATAACCTGCGGATCCTGGATCTTGGTCATACGGATATGGCCGGGTAGTTCGTCAAGGAGGCGCCGAATAAACACCTCATCCTTCAATTTCTTTGGGTTGCATCCGTGAAGATCTAGCACTAGCTGTGGACCAAAACCAAAGACAACTCTGCGGTTCATTTCTGGTTGCACTCTTTTGAATTGATTTGTTCTAAAAATCATTCTTAGCTTTTAAACTTTTCTCTTTTTTCTCGCAAAAGTTTTCGCTACTATCAACGGAAAAGCTATTGTCGCATCGCACACTAATTTCACAGATCTGGCGGCAGGCAGAATCTTTCCCCAGGAGACAGCCTCGTCAGGCCTTGCCCCGGAATCGCTTCCGTCAAACTCCTGTCCAGTGTTGATGTACACAGCATAATCAGCCCCGTTCCTCATCATGTTTGCATTCAGTATATGATGCTTCACCACTCCCCCGCCTAATATTATCAATCCAGTCTTCTTCGAAGTGATAGCCAAATCATTCAATTCTCTTATGTCCTGCACCCAGTCAAATCTGAAGTCAGGATGCTCATAAGAAAAGAAATAAACCATGTCCCCGATAGATCCATCGCTGAGAGAAGGGCAAAATACTGGAATATTATTCTCGTAAGCCCAATATGCAATCGAGGAAGAATCATTGATCTTTTTTCCTAATTGATGGACAAACTGTCTTGAAGAAATAACCTTCCCAGTCTTCAATTGTTCTGCATGCAGTTCCTTCAATAATGGGACTAGAAACTCCTCAAAAGCGCAGTATCTTGAATTTGGTATGAAGATGTTTCCTGCCCTGTTGATTCCATTCTTCCTAAGCTCCTTGCCAGAAGCTGAAAACTCGCCAATCAAGAATGGTTTCAGGCATTTGATTATATCCTCTTCAACACCGCCTGCAGTTGTCACAACAGCATCCACAAACTTGTGCTCGACAAGATACCTGAAAATATCTCTTAATCCAGAGCTAACGAGATTGGAAGTATATCCTAAGAATATTGTGCACTTGTCTTTTCTCATCGCATTTATCAGCTCTATCGCCTTTGCAAGATGAGTTGCCTGAAATCCTGTGAAAGCAGATTGATCAACTAATCTCTCCCAGTCAATTCCTTTGTTGAAATCATAGCCATGCACCTCTGCTAATCCCTTAGGATCTGGCTGGTCCTTGTCCCTTAACACATTCTTCTTTCCGATGTCTTTAGGCGATGCCATGTGAAAAAGAGATAAAACCTCATTTAAAAAGGCTTCTTCCTGAGAAGTTTAATCTCAGTTAGTCAATTTAATAAAAATCGGTTCTTATAAAATTTATATGGTTCTATATATTACCAGATGGTAACAGAAAGATTTATATAGTAGTCAATATTACTTTGTATAAAATGGTTGAAAAATTAAAAAAAACAGAATTGATGGAACTAAATGAGGCCTATCAGAAGGTATTATACTGGTTTTTTTCATTTCCTGATATAGAAACAGGATTAAACGATTTAGCATCTAATTTGAAAATGTCTAAGACAACTGCTAAAAAGATAATTAATGCTCTTTTTGAAGAAGAATTTCTAAATAAGAAAGTTTATGGAAAAACATGGAGAATTACATGTAATTTAGACCATCCTTATAACTTAACTACAAAAATCTCATTTAATTTGACTATGGTCTATTCTGCTTATTATGGTGGGTTGAGAGATCATATTTTTAAAATAGTTGGCAATGCAAAATCTGTTGTTCTTTTTGGTAGTTATAGGAAAGGAGATGATAACGATAAAAGCGATGTTGATATTGCTGTTGAGGTTGCAGATGATGAAGAACTTAGAATTGTAGAATTAGGCGTTATTCCAAAATTTGGTTTTAGAAATAATGTTAAGATAAATTTGCATATTTTTTCAAGAAATAAGGTTGATTTAAATTTATTCTCAAATATTGCAAATGGGATTGTGCTTGAAGGCTTCTTGGAGGTGAGACCTTAATGAGGTATAAAAGACCTGACAGAAAAAACGCATCAAGCATCATCGATTCTTCTGAAAGGGATATGAAATTTACCTTGTCTATAGAAGTAACAGAAGAGTCTGGAACAACTATAGTAAGAAACATTTATGAATGCTTTAGAATGCTTGGTGATGCATTGCTTGTTTTAAAAGGTATAGAATCAGAAGATCATATAGCTCCAATAAAAGAACTTACAAAAATTAAAGTTAAGACTGACAGACCGATAAACCTCGTTGATAATCTGAGAAGATTGAGGCATAATATCAATTATTATGGATATAAACCAAAACTGCAGGAAGTAAAAGATGTAATTTCTTTTGCTGATAGCACTTTTCAGCCATTACTTAAATCAATTAGAGATAGGTTAAAGGATTGATTTGCACTTCTGGTCTAGCTTGGCTTCAATTGAACATAATTCCTGTTATAAAACAGTTCTTGCCAATATGCCCTGGTCGTTCTATAGTTGTCCACATAGAATAAAGCATGTTTAAATAAATTTTAAATCTTTCGTAAAACCACAACTTTCAAACAACAAATCTTAAAAAGAGGAGAAGAAAGAATCTTTCTTATGGAATCATTGACAAAAGAGGACTTTGAAAAAAAGGTATTAAAAAGAAAAAATATGACCGTTGTTGATTTCTCTGGTAAGGATTGCCAACCATGTGTTCGTCTCAAGCCTGTTATGGAAAAAATCAGCAAAATTTACAAAGACAAGGATTACATTAATTTTTATATCATCGACATGAAAGGTAATGAAGAAATTTTCAGCAAGTTTGGCGTAATGACAATTCCGCATATTATATTTTTCAACAAAGGAGAAATAATAGACGAGCTTCTCGGTTTTAAAAACGAAGATGCTGTTCTGCAATTCCTAAAGAAAAACATTGTTGAACTTTCAAATCCAGAATATTTTATAGAATAACCGATGAGAAAAATTATTGTGATTGGTACTGTTCATGGTGGTTTTACGCCAAACAACGAGTTACAGGATGTGCTTGAAAATTTCAAACCAGGCCAGCTTCTTGTAGAAATAGCTGAAGAAGACATCAAGAAAGATAACCTTAAGGAATATCCCTCGGAGATGATTTGTGCATATAACTGGGCAAAGAAAAGAAAAATTCCAGTGAATGGTTTTGATTCAACAATTAATGTACTTGCTGAGGGAATAACAGAAGAGCACAACAAAAAAGCAATAAAAATACAACTAAAAAGGATAGAGAGATACACCTGGAAAGATCTTAATAAAGAAGAATATCTTAAAATGGTTGATTCTGAACTACTTCCACCACCATTAAATCAATTAATAGACGAAAAAAAAATGAAACAGCGAGAAAAAGAAATGGTCAAAAACATCAAAAAATACATACATAAAAAAGGGGATATTATTATTATCACTGGAGCAGGAAATCTAAAAATTTTTGAAAAAGAATTTCCTAATGCAATATTTCCTTACAGGAAATGAAAATTAATACTCAATCCCCTTCCTGGCCAGTATTCCCTTGTCATAAGGGTGTTTTATCCTTCTAATTTCAGAAACATAGTCTGCAACATCAATCAACTCTTGCGGAGCCCCTCTTCCAGTAAATATCAATTCGACATGCTTCGGTTTCTTCTCTATCAGGTCAAGTATCTCCTTTATATCTATGAGCTTTTTATCCAGTACGCAGTTGATCTCATCAAGTATCACCAAGTCTACCTCTCCGCTGTTTACAATCCGTCTTGCAAGTTCCAATCCCCTTCTGCATGCCTCCTTCTCCTCTTCATCAGGCAAAAACACATATACCTCATCTTCAGTAAGTTTGTTCTCATGATGCTTTTCTTTCTCATCCTCAAAACCAAATATCTTCAGCTGCTTCTCTTCTAAGGCTTCTTTTCCGCACTGTATTATCCTTATGTTTGGCACGTATTTTTCAATCGCAAATAATTCCCCAGTATCTCCGCTCTTCATGAACTGTATCATGCAGGCTTTAAGGTTATGTCCGACTGCCCTTAGAGCTAGTCCTAAAGACGAAGTTGTTTTTCCCTTTCCTGTTCCAGTATACACATGCACTAAACCTTGTTCCATTAACAACCCCCAAGTTAACTATGCCTGAATCCTAGATTGATTACCTGCTCGCCCTTGCTTCTGTCTCTGTACAATGTTATGCCCTTGCATCCAAGCTTCCATGCAGTCATGTAAACCCTTTCAACATCCTTTATTGTTGCGCTATTAGGAAAATTAACTGTCTTCGATATTGCATTGTCAACATGCTTCTGGAAAGCGGCCTGCATCTTGACATGCCACTCAGGATTTATGTCATGCGCAACAACAAATACCCTCCTTATGTCTTTTGGAAGCTTTTCGATATGCTGTATGCTTGCCTGGTTAAGCACGTCCTCCACTATGTCGTCGCTTTTCAGCCCCTTCTCATCCAATGCATCCTTGAAGTTCTGGTCGACATAGAAGAATTCCTTTCCGCCCATCACCCTTTTCATGTAGCTTAATGCAAACAACGGCTCAATCCCTGCAGAGCAGTCTGCTATCATGCTTATGCTTCCTGTAGGTGCTATGCTCAGTCTTGTTGCATTCCTAAGTTTAATGTGTTTTCCCTTGAAGTATTCGCTTTTCTTGTTATAGATGCTCTTCTCCCAATTAGGAAAAACTCCTCTTTCATCTGCCAATTTTTCAGAAGCAGCATCAGCCTCCTTTTTTATGAACTTTATCACAGTTTCTCCAAGGGCCACTCCTTCTTGGGAATTATACGGAATCCTTAGTTTCACAAGCATGTCTGCAAAACCCATGATTCCAAGACCTATCTTCCTATTCTTCATCACCATCTCTTTTATTTCTGGTATGATATACTTGTTCACATCAATCACATCATCCAAAAATCTTACAGCCAGCCACACAATCTGCTGCAGCCTTTTCCAGTTGACCTTCTTGTCCTCCACAAAATTCCCTAAGTTGATAGATCCCAATGTGCATGCCTCATAATCAAGCAATGGCAGTTCAGCGCAGGGATTAGTTGCCTCTATCCTTCCCTCTCCTGGCGTGGGATTGTCTTTGTTTATTCTGTCAAAAAATAAGATTCCAGGATCGCCGTTCTGCCACGCGCTTGTAACCATGGAATCAAATACATATCTTGCATTCTGTTTGCCTACTGGTTTTTTATTAATTGGGTTTATTAAATCATAATCATCATTCGCCTGCGCAGCAGCCATGAAGTCATCAGTAACGCCGACAGAGACATTGAAGTTTCTTATCTCTCCCTCATTATCCTTGCAGTGTATGAACTCAAGAATGTCCGGATGATCCACCCGCAAGACACCCATGTTAGCCCCTCTTTTTTTCCCTCCTTCTTTTATCACGTCAGTTGCCATGTTATAAACCCTAAGAAAGCTTACAGGCCCTGAAGCAGTTCCTTTTGTAGAATCCACAATTGTATGCCTTGGCCTTATATTCGAAAAATTAAATCCAGTCCCGCCAGCAGTCTTCTGTATGAGCATCGCATTTCTCAATGTCTCGTAAATGTCTTCGATGCTGTCCTCAATAGGCAGCACAAAGCAGGCTGATAATTGTTGTATCTTGGTTCCGGCATTCATCAGGCATGGTGAGTTAGGCAGAAAATCCAGGCCAGCAATCATTGAATAAAAATTATCAGCAGTCTCTTTTTCCTTCTTTTTGTCATAACTTCTTTCAGCCCCGGCAACATTGTCTGCAACCCGTCGAAACATCTCCTCTGGAGTCTCTACAATATTTCCTTTGCTGTCTTTTAATAAATATCTTTCCTTTAATATCTTCAAAGAGTTAAGAGATAATCTCTTTCCGCCCACCCTTCCAATCAATGCCTCTCTTTCTTCCCTTGCCTTTGCGCGGTCATGCCTGTACAATATGAAGTGCTTTGCAGTCCTGACATGCCCTTCCTGAATTAGAATCCTTTCAACAGCATCCTGTACCTCTTCAACAGTCAAGGAATGTTTTAATGAATATTTTTCTGTTAAACAATCAGTTACCTTTTGTGATAATTCCTCTGCAAGCTTGTAATCCTTTCCTCCAACAGCCTCGGCAGCCATGAAGATAGCCTTTGCAATCTTTTTCTGGTCAAATTGTGCTATGCTGCCGTCTCTTTTCCTTATTGTCTTGAAGCATTCCCCATCTTCCATATTCATAGCAATTGCACGCAAGTATTTAAAGCTTCATGTGCACCTCAGCATGCCGTCTATTACTAGGTTCTTATTGCGTTTCAGTTTCCAGAAGCATTGCATCAAGTACTCTATTGTTCTTTTATCTTGAACAAAGGTCTCATAATTAAGTATTTCCTAAGCCGCTGCAGTCTAAGAAATGTTTATAAAGAATCTATCCTAATAGGCGAAGATGCAGAGGTATATCATGATTATCATATTGACGCTCCTATTAGCAGGATCTTCATTTGCTTCTGTCGAGCCTGAAATAAAGGAAATAAAATGCATCAACAGGACAGCATTTTCTTTTGAGCTCGTAAACAATGGCGATGAAAGCATAGAAACTGGAGAGATTGACCTTGATGTAACTGTTGAAGGTTTGGCAACAGATTCTACAGAACTAGAGAAAGCCCCTCTCGCAAAGAATTATCATATTCCTTTAAAGGGAAGCTGGGATAAAAGCATCATGCCTTCAAAAGATTCTGGAGAGCAGGCATATGCCACTTATAACTCTGAATATGGCCTTTTCACTTATCCTGCGCAGTACAAACTTAACATTGGCTTTCCTAATTGTTCTTCCAAACTGTGTAAGATAGCAACAACAAATTGCCGGCACACAACCCCGCCATACTGTGAAATTTCCCAATCATTCCGCTGCGAAGGCAGTTTAATATACGGCTGTGCCGCAACAAAGCTTGAGGTTCTATCATGCCTGAACAGGGGAAATACACTTGAGCTTAAATTCAAGGGCCTGGATTCTGGTCTTATGACAGATGTTAATCCATACAAGGATGTCCAGTATGCATT
>CAYITV010000006.1:0-18818 GCA_964366285.1 Candidatus Woesearchaeota archaeon
GCCTGGCCTTACCCGAGTGTAGAGGTTTGCTCCTACGCCATTGCCTTGGGCATCTACTGCAACAAGCGTGTTGGTGACTGCTTTTTCATCTGATAACTCAACAACATTGCCATTAGGCAGGTTTTCACGCGCATGAAGAAGGAAAGGCCTGCTAAGATAGCCAAAAAGGAAGATCATGATTATCAAAAATAGCAGCAGAGAGTACTTTCCAAATGAATTACTGACAAAACGCATGTTAAAACCCCCTGAATTTATTGAAGACTGATGGATTTAAAAAACTTCTGGCAAAAGATAAAACAAACATTCTTAAATAAAAAGAAGATGATAACAGCATGTTTGTACATAATATCGATCCTGTAATCTTTAGTATTGGACCTGTTTCTATAAGATATTATGGACTGATTTATGCATTGGGTTTTATATTAGCTTATATTTTCCTTAAAAATGCGAGCAAGAGGAAGGAATTAGCAATCAAAGAGGATGATGCTGATACATTAATCATTTACCTGATGATTGGGGTTGTTTTAGGGGCAAGATTGTTTGAGATATTGTTTTATAATCCATCTTATTATTTTAGTAATCCAACAGAGATAATAGCATTATGGCATGGGGGACTTTCTTTCCATGGCGGATTATTCGGGGGATTCGCAGCAACATTGATCTTCTGCAGGAAAAGAAGGATTGAACTGCTTCCTATAGCTGATTTGATTGCATTGCCTGCTGTTTTGGCATTGGCTTTTGGAAGGATTGCGAATTTTATCAATGGAGAGCTTTATGGTACACCCAGCAATTTACCATGGGCTGTGAAGTTTCCTGGAACTGATGAGTTCAGGCATCCATCACAATTGTATGAGGCTTTGAAGAACTTTGTGATATTCTTTGTTTTATTGATTGTAAGGAAACCAACACTGAAAAAAGGGTATACATTTGGATTGTTCTTATTAATGTATGGAGTGATAAGATTCTTCATAGAATTTGTAAAAGAACCTGAGATGATGATAGGAGCATTGACAATGGGACAGATTCTTTCAATACCTACAGTTATAATTGGGATATGGCTGATGAGGAGAAGGGTTAGCGCTGATTGAGAGTATTTCGCAGGTTATTCATGCCATCTTCTGTTTCTACAGTAACTCCTGTAACTTCATTCCTTGAGACAGCATGATTAGAGTCATCCAGACGATTGTTAAGTTCATTAATTTTTTCTGTTACTTGATGTAATAACTCGGAAAGTTGAGAGATTGAAGGATCATCTTCTAACACAGACAGCATGGCTCTTGTTTCAGTCAATGTGGCACGCAACTTTGTAAAAGCGACTAAAAGCTCCATTCTTGCCTTTAATGAAAGATAATCCTGCTGAGCTGCTGGCAGGCTGATTATCGGGGCATTTTCTGTTGGTCCTTCTGACTTTGGTATTTCCTCATCAATCAAATCATCACAGTCGTTATCAATCCCATCTGCAATCTCTATGGCATTAAGATAAGTAAAAGAGTCATAGTCATTGCAGTCATTTCCGCCGCAGTCAATGCTTGTGAAACCATCATTATCCTGGTCAGGAGAAGACTGGCAGATGTTGATGCATGACTGCTCTGAATCGCAATAAGAATCCTGGCAGTCGATGTCATCATTGCAGTCATTGTCTATGCCGTCATCACATATTTCTTCTGCATCTGGAGAAACATCCGGATCCGTATCATCGCAGTCTTCGCATGAATTTGCACCATCATTGTCGAAATCTACGCTTGCGCACAAATTGCATCCTTCGTCTATAGTTCCGTCGCAGTTGTTGTCCTTTGAATCGCATTGCTCTGATGCTCCAGGATGGATGCTTGCATCATTATCGTTGCAGTCGTTTCCGCCTGTGCATTCGCTGCTTATGTAATTGTCATTGTCTGCATCATGATCTTTTTTGCTTGGACATGGATCGCATGCGTCACCTATGCCGTCGCCGTCTGAGTCTGCCTGATTTTGGTTTGGGGTATTTGGACAGTTGTCTTCGTCATCCGGAACGCCGTCATAGTCTGAATCTTTTTTAGGACTGGTGTCACAAACATCTCCTATGCCGTCGCCGTCAGAATCTTCCTGGCCTGGATTGAAAACAAACTGGCAATTGTCGCTAGAATCTGGGATGCCGTCGCCGTCTGAATCTGTTGGTGTTGGTGGAAGTGGATTTCTAATTTGTTTTCCAGTGATCAAATTGGTATAATGAGAAAATACGTCTTTGAATGTGTGAAAGATATCAAATGAATAGCTTTGCACGCTTGGAATGATAACTAATAGTAATATAAAAACTAGAAAAAAACGCTGCTTCATAAGCTTGGGACCTCTTTTTTAAGTTGATATTAATCATACCAATATTGTATATAAATGTTTGGATGAATTTTTATATCGATTTTCGGTATATTTAAATATAAAGGGCATTATAGATAGTAGACATTAAACCTCAAGGAGAAACTGAAAAATGCAAAAAAATGCCGAATTTAGCATATTACATACTTTGATGATAATAATAATGATAATCCTAGTTTCATTTTCCGTGCTTTCCTTGCCAACGACACGTACCACCAGAACTGAAGGCACATCAATAGAGCTAAAGAATAGAATATTAACTGATTCACAAACAATAGATATCACACAGGCAAATGAAGGATATTATCTTGTTGAGGTTGATACGCCAGTACAGGAAAGCATTTATAATGACATAAAAAACCTAGCAGTAATAGAAGACTACATTGCTCCCGGATTGTATACGACAAAATCAGATTCTAAAGGTTTGACAGGCTTGAGGGATAATTCCCTGACAAAAAGAGTATGGAGATATACAAGTGAAACTAATGCGGATGAAAGATTGACTGAAAAGGGGACTTTTACTGCCAAGGTAATTACTTTTGATTCTGTAGACAAGAGTGAATTGAGAAATCAGATACAACAGAAGGCGACTATATTGCATGAGGATGATAATGCATTTGTAATTGAGACAAGAGGAGATCTTGTCAGAGATATTGCAAACATTGAGGGTGTTGAATGGGTTGAAGAAGTAATGCCTTTTGTATTGTTCAATGATGTGGCAACAGTAATTACCGGAGTTGCTGCTGAAAGAAATGATTATTCAATCTATGGGAATGGCGAGATCGTTGCAGTTGCTGATACAGGACTTGATAGAGGTGTAAATGACGGCACTATGCACGATGACTTTCAAGGAAGGATATTGAGCATAACTGATGTTGCATCATGCGGCAGCTGCAGCACAGGACCGGATGATGACAATGGTCATGGTACGCATGTAAGCGGCATAGCATTAGGAAATGGGGTGTTGTCAGGAAGCAATCCTCCAAGCAAATCTTATAGCAGTTCATATGCTGGAGTAGCTCCGGAAGCTCAGTTAGTTTTTCAGGCCATAGGGGAAGATGATCCAAACTCAAATAATGTTTATCCGCCAGCCCTCATCAGTGGATTGTTTCAGCCATCTTACAATCAAGGTGCGAGGGTTCATTCAGATAGTTGGGGATTGTCAAGTAATTATGGGATGTATCTAAGCGTATCACAGGACATTGACAAATTTATTTGGAATAATAAAGAAATGAATATTGTCTTCGCCGTAGGGAACGAAGCCTGGCAAGGCGGGGGATTTAAGAATGACACCACAGCACCTCATGCCTCAGCAAAGAACGTGATTGCTGTTGGTGGAAGTGAAAACTACAAGCCCATCATCGGAGACCCGCCAACAATCGCCGACAACATCAATGAGATATACTATGGCACTGGAAGAGGACCGACAGACGACAACAGAATAAAGCCAGACATCATTGCTCCCGCACTCGAGATTTTCTCTCCACGATCCCGCATTGCACCAGCATGGCCTGCAGGAGGATGCACGAAGAATGAAAGCAACCAAGGCGGCAATTATAAGTTAGGACCGGATTATGCGTCATGTGGCGGAACAAGCATGTCAACTCCTCACATCGCTGGTATAGTGACAATATTACGAGAATATTACAAGACGAATGAAGGAATTACCAATCCATCTGCTGCATTAATCAAGGCTTCTATTATCAACAGCGCTGTAGACATGGGATATGGACTGCCGTCAAACACAACCGGCTGGGGAAGGGTAAACATATCAAGGGTGCTGCCTTCTACAGGAAACTCGCTTTTTGCACAGGATGTTTCACCAGGGCTAAGCACAGGCCAGATAAGGGGATGCACGCTATTGAAGGTGGAAGCAGGGGCTCCGTTAAAGGCTACATTGGTGTGGTCTGACAAGTATGCTGCTATATTGGCACAAAAGACGCTTGTAAATGACTTAGACTTAAGGGTAACAGATCCCGCAGGAAATGTCTACAATGGAAATGACTTCAATGCACCTTACAACAATGAGATAGACAACACAAACAACGTAGAGCAGGTTATAATACCAAGCTCAATGGCAGGAAAATACAGCGTAACTGTGTATGCCAATAATGTGCCATTCCCGCAGCAGCCGTATGCACTTGTTGTTTCCTACAAGGAGAAGCAGAGCAGCGGCATAAAACAAGCCAAGCACATATGCACAAAATAACCTTTAATAATTTTTAGTCATCACTGCACTTACATAACAGGGCACGCAAAGATTTAAATACAATATCTCTTATAAAGAATAAAAGAAAAGAGGCAGATGATGGCTGTTAAAAAGGAAAAAGTCAAGTATGAAGAGGTCATAATCATTGCTGTAGCAGTTCTTTTGATCCTTGGCATAATATTAATATTTGTAGGATTAAAGACATCAATATTCGGGGACAAGACGCAGGAAACAAAGCAGATAAAAGAGCAGATTCTTCAGAACATAGACATTGTTGAAAAGAACCTTGATGACGTTGACAAGGTGCTGAACATAGAGGGAAGCTAATAATTGTAAGGCGAGTTCTTTGGTCTTGTCATTGACAATGTTCGCTGCGCTCACACTCACTACTTCGCTTCATTCTTGGCAGGTAATGCAAACAAATAATGCCCTAACTGTTTAATTGCTTGCGCAGGCTTGAGGCGTACCCGCGCAGAAGCCATGTATAATTCCTAAGTTCCAGCCTTGAAACATCGCCCGTACGGAGATTTGTGATAGCAGTGTTGAGATAAGCAAGCATAGTACTGACAGTCTTGCTAGCCTTATTGAGATTAGCTGCGTTTTGATCAAGTTGTTGAAGAGAATCAAGAGCAGATTTTGTCTTTTGCAAGTCAACAATCATCCTGTAGAAAGTCGTAGAAACATCAAAAGCAGTAGTTCGATCTATTGGCTGGCTTTGTGCTTGAACTAGCGCAATAGGCTGCTCTGCTTTTGGAGATTCTTCTTTTTCCAAGTTTTCATCTATGTTTCCATCGCAATTATTGTCAATTCCGTCTGGAATTTCTACAGCACCAAGGTAAACAGCAGAGTCTTGATCATTGCAGTCATCGCCATTGCAAGAGATGCTTAAATGACCATCATTGTCTGAATCGCAGCGCTTAGCGCAATATGCAGCACCCTTGCAAGCAGGATCATTGCAGTCTGTCCTTCCATTGCAGTCATTATCTTTTAGATCCCAGCATACTTCTGGTGCATTAGGATAAATGCTGTAATCTGAATCATCGCAGTCAGAACATGCATCATGTGAATCGCTGTCCTTGTTAACAGAAGAACAGCTGCTGCACGGGGCTTCATCAGTCAAGGTATCGCAGTCGTTGTCAATTCCATCGCATAATTCCTGGGCGTCCGGGTGAACGATATTGCTGTTATCGTTGCAGTCGTTTCCGCCTGTGCATTCGCTGCTTATGTAATTGTCATTGTCTGTATCATGATCTTTTTTGCTTGGACATGGATCGCATGCATCACCAATTAAATCCAGATCAGAATCTTCCTGGCCTGGATTGAAAACAAACGGGCAGTTATCTTCGTTATCTGGGATACCGTCGCCGTCTGAATCGCTGCTGGAGGTTTGGCAACCGAATGAGTAATCAGTGTCACAGGCATCACCTATGCCATCATTATCGCAATCTTCCTGGCCTGGATTTGGAATAGTAATACAGTTATCTGTTGAATCTGGAACACCGTCGCCGTCATAGTCGAATGGCTTTGATCCTGCTCCGGGAATATTGAAAAATCTCCACCATCGGCGCCTTCTGATGGAGTAAGGGGTGTCGCTGCTAGTTGAATCGCCTTGTGCAGTGGTTAAACCTCCCCTTGCACCTTGTTCACCGGCTCCAGGCGATCCACTTGGGGAAGGGCTTCCTCCAGAATCTCCAGGAGAGTCGCCAGCACCTTCAGGTGACTCTTCTGCTGGATCTGCAGCCTGATTTCCAGTGATAAAATTAGCATAACCATTCATCCAATTTTGAAAGGCATCTTGAACGTCAAAAAATGCTTCAGCTGATGGAGATAGAAGCAATAGAGAAACAATAAAGATTGACAAATAACGCGGATTTGAGAGCTTAATGTTCATTCACGCACCTCTGTTTGGGATATTGTGGGATGAGTGGCTATATAAATATTTCTTCGGCATAAAAAATCGAAAAACACAAGGTTTTTATATTAGACAGATGGAAAATCCTGCATGGAAAAGAGAAATTTCATGATTGCAATTGGTCTTATCTTGTTGTTGGTCATTGCTGGATGCAGCAGCAAGAACGGGCAGGTCAAGATTGAAAAAAAGCTTGTTGAGCCAACTTCCATCCAGACATTCACAGACACCAAAGACGAGATATGCAGGGATGAATCTGGAAAGCCGATCGTAAGATTATTTGCAACATCCTGGTGCCCTCATTGCAAATGGATCAAGGATACTTATACTACAATAGTCAGGGAATATGCTGATGATGGAAAGATATTTGCTTATTTATGGGAAGTTGACAAGAATGACAACTTGCTGACAGATGCAAAAGATGCAGTGCCAGACAGCGAAAATGCAATATTTGAAAAATACAATCCAAAAGGGTCAATACCAACATTCGTTTTCGGATGCAAATATGCCAGAGTAGGGAATGGATATGAACAGACAGGCGACTCATCAAACGCAGCATCAAGCACGAGCCGAGCGCATTTAGCTGCTGAAGAGGGAGAATTCAGGGCTGTGATTGAAGATCTGATCAACGAAAAGGGAGACACAAGCAAACCAACAGATGACAAGCAAACTACAACAACGCAAACTGAAACTGTCAAAGAATTTGACATTGCTGCAAGCCAGTTCAAGTTCACGCCGGATACAATAACTGTAAACAAGGGAGACAAGGTAAAGATCACATTAACAAGCACGGATGTGACGCACGGCTTTGCCATAGCCGAATTCAATGTAGATGCTGAAGTAAGCAAGGGCGAAGAAAAGACTGTTGAATTTGTTGCCGACAAAGCAGGGACATTCACATTCTATTGCTCAGTTCCGTGCGGGTCTGGACATTCTGGGATGAATGGAAAGCTAATTGTCAATGAATAAGATATCTTATAATTCAGCACTCTGTCTTGGAATAATTTCCATACTGTTAATTCTTATTTTTCTTAATATCCATAGCGTGATGTTCGATGAGGAATGGTACCATAAGCAGTATGTTAAAGACGGGATATATGATTTTTGGAACAAATCCTTTGTTGATGAGGAAACACATAATATCTTGTTGTTCTATAAAGGAAAGCAATTGGATACTTCCTTGTTTAATGAGAAGGAAAAGGGGCATTTAAGTGATGTAAAGACATTATATGACTTGGCAAGATTCTTGTTTTATTCTGCAATAATTGTCTTGATTGGAGCATGCGTTTTGTTATGCAAGAAAAAAGAGATATTGACAATTTTCAAAAGGGGAGCCTTACTGACAATCATTGTCATCTTGTTGTTAATGCTTATGGCTGCAACTGATTTTACTTCCTTCTTCACTGTGTTCCATAAGATCGTTTTCACGAATAATAACTGGATGCTGAACCCTGAAACTGATAATCTGGTTGTTATGTTTCCAGAATCTTTCTTTACTGCCTTTATTGCAAGAATTCTTATAAGGACTATTTTAGCAGCAATTATTTTATTCCTAGCATCCTTACTGGTCGACTGGAATGAAAAGAGGAAATCTTATAAATAGAAAAAAAATTATCATCATCATGGCAAAAAATATTTTGTTATACAGAACAGCTATGTGTGCATGGTGTCATAAGACTGCGGAATTCTTTGACAAGAACAAGATAAAATACAAATCAATTGATGTCGGTGAGAATCCTGAGGCTGGAGAAGAGATGGTTAAAAAATCAGGGCAGAGAGGAGTTCCTGTCATAGACATTGACGGAAAGATAATCATCGGATATGATGAACCGGCATTGAAGAAGGCTTTGAACATAAAATAGGTAATATTTGGTTTTGTTGATAATTTACAAAATCCTGCACAAGCTTTTTAAACAATACGCGGAGCTTTAGCTGGATGCCAATAACAACGACTGCAACTGTAAGGACAATACGCAACGAAAGCCCAAGCGTCTATTCGCTAATTGTCAAACCTGATGCAAGAATAAGCTTCGAGCCAGGGCAGTTCTTCTTCATCAACCTTGAAAGGGATGACGGGAAGATTGCAAAGGCTTACAGCGCTGCAAGCATGCCTGATGAAGAGTTTATTGAGTTCTGTATAAAGAGGGTTGAGAACGGGTTTGCGAGCAACACATTATACAGCCTGAAGAATGGAGACAAGATTGGAATCAAGGGGCCTTATGGGGCATTCAAACTGCAGGACACAACAAGACCAACATTCTTCCTTGCGACTGGAACAGGAGTTACTCCGTTCAGGCCAATGATCAAGACCTTACTGAAGAAGAATGCTAAGCATGACATATGGCTCATATTTGGAGTGAGAACGCAAAAAGATATTTTATACAGGAAGGAATTTGAGGAGCTTGCAGAAAAGAACAAGAGCTTTCATTTCATACCTGTACTGAGCACGGAGCAATGGGAAGGCGAGAAGGGGCACATACAAGATGTGATATGGAAGCATGCAAAGAACATTGATGCAGACTATTACATATGCGGACTGCACATCATGGTTGACCAGATGAGGGCTTTACTTCTGGAAAGAGGAGTTGAGAAAGAAAGAATACATCTTGAGCGATATACCTGATGACTGCGTACGATGATTGCAAAACCTTTAAATATAGAAAGGTTACTATTGCGATTATGCTAAGAGGCAAGCACTCTGACCTGACATGCACGATATGCGGCACAGACATTGAGGTGCCGATGTGCTGCGAAAAGGAGATGTGGATTGAGGACAATGTGCTCGTATGCGAGATGTGCGGCAACCAGAAAAACATCCCCATCTGCTGCGGGAAGGGAATGAAGGTGGCTCGTTCAAAATAAAAGAGGAGATAATGGCAAAGAAAAACAATCTTTTGATGAAATTATTGGATGAGTCAGGACCATCTGGATTTGAAAAACCAATAAGAGACCACATTTCAAGGGAGATAAGAAAATACGTCACAGACATCAAGACTGACAAATTTGGCAACTTAATAGCGCACAAGAAGGGAAAATCGCCAAAGGTAATGCTTGTTGCACACATGGATGAGATAGGATTGTTAATAAAAAACATTTTTGATGACGGGCATATTTACGTTGCTGCAATCGGAGGAATAGAGCCATCTATACTTTTAGGGGAAAGGGTAAGGGTAAAGACAAAGAAGGGGCATATCAGAGGAGTCATAACGACAAAAGAGATCCATAACGGAGATGAGGTGATAACTGTGCCTACAATGAAAGAGATTTATGTTGACACAGGCCTCAACAAGAAAGAACTGATTAAACTAGGCGTTGAGATTGGCACTTACCTGCATCTGATAACGCATTCTACTGTCTTAGGAAGCGATAAGATTATCTGCGGAAAGGCATTGGATGACAGGCTTGGATGCTATGTTGTTCTTGAACTGGCAAGACTGCTGAAGAAAAGCAAGTGCGACCTGTATTATGTGTTCACAGTGCAGGAAGAGGTTGGATTGTACGGGTCAAGGACGTCAATGTACTCAATGGATCCTGACTGGGCCCTGGTGATTGATACAACTGCTGCAGACGATAATTCCCCTGATCGCGCCACAAAGCTGATAGGAAGCGGTCCGTGCATAACAATAAAGGATTCTGACATGATAGGAAACAAAACAATAAATGACTTGTTCAAGGAAAAGGCAAAGAAACACAAGATTCCGCTGCAGCTTGAGATAACTGACTTTGGAACCACTGATGCGCTGAGCATATCTGTTGCAAAGGGAGGGATTCCAACAGGACTAGTAAGCATACCAATAAGGAACATACACACGACTGCAGGGATTGCGCATCTTGACGACATAAACAATGCAATAAAGATCATAGAAACGATATTGAAGAACCATCCTATTATACGCGTTTCTTAGCCCCGATAAGATTAAAAATGCTTGTTTTTAATCAGAATGTATGGGAAAAACTTATTTAACGATACTAATCGCATTATTATTTTTGTTAAGCGCGTGCAAACCTGGCCCTATCACTGGAATGGCTGTAACTGACAAACCTGAAGGCAATATCACAAACACAACAGAAAAAGCTGTGAAATTCACGATACCTGATGCTGACAAATTAATAGATGAAGAGAACAAAACAAAGATATGCGCCAGCCAGATAAAGGAACTGAAAGAAACAAAAATACAGGATGAATACCAGATAGGAGAGGTAAAGAAAGAGAAACAGAAATTGGTGATGGAGATGCAGTTCAAAAAAGACAACGAGAAATACAAGGATGATGTCGAGAAGGCGATGGAAAAACTCAAGGAGCTCGGCAAACAAGAGGATGAGTTGAAGGATAATATTGAGAGCAAGAAGAAGGCGATAAGGCTGCTTGAAGAGAAATGCAATTTGAAATCATAATTTCATTAAAGATTTAAGAGGGATTTGTCATGAGGCACATCAAACAAGTCAGGCGTGTATGGGAAGCAATAAAGAACCAGAGCTTTGACACGTGGATTGAGCAACTGACTTTCTTCAGAATTTTCTTTGTGTGGACGGCAATAATCATCATTTTTGGGCTGGCTTACAGTTATCTCTCGAATGACATAGCTTCGCTGCATTATTCTGCAACAAAAGAAAGGGTAACTTCTGTTTATGATGCCATTTACTTCAGCTTCATAACTGCAACAACAACAGGTTTTGGGGACATAACGCCGACAGGAGTATTCAAGATTGTTTCAATACTGGAGGTTATTTTTGGACTGCTGTTATTGGCCTTGGTGACATCCAAGCTGATTGCAATAAAACAGAATGTTATACTAAGCGAGATTTATGAGATTTCCTTTAATGAACGAGTGAATAGATTACGATCGTCCTTCTTGCTTTTCAGGCAGGATATCTCTCGCGTCATTGCAAAAATAGAAGAGAATAGCTTTCCCAAACGCGAGGTATATGACCTTCACACTCGTGTTACTCCTTTTGAGGATGCGCTGAGCGAGACTCATTTTCTTTTACAACGTGCTACTAAAAGCTCGTTTGTCAAGAGTGTTGATCCATTGAATACCGAGCTTCTTCTCAACAGCGTGATCAACTCCCTTGAGAAAATCAACGAATTGATGGAGCTTCTCCTGGAAAAAAGGATAGACGGCAAAAAAGATCTGATGTTTACCACCCTGGGAAGATGCACCCTTATTGCTGAGAGCATCTTCAAGAACGCTTCAACAGCAAAAGAACTTGAAACTAAGAAATTTGCTGATTTGGACACTCGCAAACAAGAACTTCTCGCTGCCTTGAATACTTCTCTGGAGAAATGGAACGGCAGCTGACAGCAAAGATTTATATAAACCCCCGTACTCTTGTCCGTATGGTGAACATAAGGAATCTGCAGATTTTTGGATGGAGGGCTTACAGGCCAGAAAGAAAGCATATGGTGATTGCACTTTTTCTTATTGCCATAATTGCAGCCGGAATATGGATATGGATTCCTGGAAGGCAGAGCATGTCAACAATAACATCTGAGGCTGCTGCTCCACTGCCTGTTGAAGAAACTACACAACAAGGATCTTCTTCATCAGAAAGCACTAGCGAGGAGATTCCATCACAAGAACAAACAACAGAACAAAACCAGATAACTGGAGAGGCTGCTGTTCAAGAAACACAGGAGCAAAAAGCTTTCATTGAATATGGAGGCAAATGCGCCTCTGATGTGAAGGATGCGCAGGATGATGTGGCAGATGTAAATAATTATCTAAACCAGTACAAGCAGGAGTATGATACATTCAAGTCGCAATATGACTCATTAAAGGCTGAATATGAGGCAAAGATAGCTGCATTGGAACAGGAATACAAGCCTAAACTTCTAGAGAATGAGAACAACATGCTGAACAAGCAGGTAAACATTGATGAAGCGCAACAAGAATTGACACGAGTAGAAGAGAATCTTAAACAAGTAACTGCTGTTTGTGAACCTTAATAGTTACCACTCCAAAGTTTTATAAATGATTTCATCTTAGACTGAGACATGAACCAAAAACAATTCATTCTAAGCATAGTAATAATAGTAGTTGCTTTTCTTTTTGTGATTGGAGGGGCGGCAATTTATGCTTCAATGGCACAAGGCTCATATCAGCAGCAGAAGAACAGCTACAGCTCAACATCAGCCAGAAGCTATGACAGCCAAACAATAATCAACCAATACTACCAGCAACAGCAACCTGTACAACCTGCACAAGGAACCAACTGCAACCAGCAGGTTACCGGGTATTACAACAACCAGCCGCAAGTGGATTGCGTTCCTTCTGGATCTGCTCCAGGATCGTATAGCAAGGACAATACCATAAAGATATATGTGCAGACATCAGGCTCCTATTATCCTTACCAGCCTTATTATCCAAGATATTATTTCTATCCAAGGTATTATCCATACCCTAAGTATCCTTATCCATACCATACTAATTATTGGTGGTAATTATGCCGGTAGATTAGGTATTATTTTTCCACCGCAAAAAATACATGAAACCCATCCAAAGGCATTGTGTTCTTCTTCATTAAAGAACTGATAAATAAGTACATCATAATGACCATAAAGTTTATAAATAAGTACATCATAATGTACATAAATGGAACAAAGCAAGCTAGAGGAGTTTAATCATTGGTGGCTAAAAGGAAAAGTCGACACAGATCTGGCTCTGCCTTTCAAGAGAGATGTATACAGAGAAATAGAGAAGCAAATGAGCAAGAGATTTATGGTCGCTTTAGTTGGGCTGAGAAGAGTTGGAAAAACAACAATAATCTATCAGCTGATACAGGATTTGCTGGAGACAAAAATAGATCCTACAGACATCTTGTTTTTTTCTTTTGATGAAGATAGAGCGGCAATAGGGGAAATCTTAGATACTTATAGAGAGCTTAATAAGAAAGATTTTAGGGAGAAAAGAGTGTATGTCTTTCTCGATGAAATCCAGAAATGCAAGAACTGGGAAAATGAGATAAAGAAGTATTATGATTTATACCCCAAGCTGAAGTTTATCATAAGCGGCTCAGAATCATTGTTTATAAAACGAAAAACAAAAGAGACTCTTGCCGGCAGAATAGTTGAATTTGTACTGATGCCATTTACATTTAAAGAATATCTTCATTTCAAGAATATAAAAGAAGAAGAATGGAAATATGAAACAAAGATTAAACCATTGTTCCTCACGTTTGCAGAAAGAGGAGGCTTTCCAGAAACCTTTTCTTTTGAAAGTGAAAGAGATTTTAAGGAATACATTCGGACTTTAGTTGTAGACAAAATTGTCTACAAGGACATCCCAAGGCTGTTCAGGCTAGAAGACCCAGAATTTTTAAGAGTGCTCCTAGAGTTAATTTCCACAAATCCCGGAATGTATATAGATTATCAGTCATTAAGCAAGCAATTCGGCAAGGATAGAAGAGTAATAAAAAACTATATTTCCTATCTGAAAGAAAGTTTTTTGATATTGCTTTTAGGAAATTACAGAAAAGGAAGCATAACAACATTAAGAAAGAAAAAAAGAGCTTATCCTGCAGATACATCCTTTATCTTTATGTACAAAACAAAGATGGAAGAAGGATTTTTTGGCAGAGTAGTCGAGACATTAGCGGTGAACAAGATTGGAGCTACAACATTCTGGAAAAATTGGCATGAAATAGACATAATAGCCGATGATATACCCATAGAGGTGAAGTATCAAGAGAAAATAAGACCAGAAGACTTCAAGCCCCTCCTAGAGAATATGAGAAAATTCAAGAAGAAAGAAGGCATAATAATCTCTAAACATGAGGAAGGAAAAAAAACATTTGCAGAAGGAAGAATAAAATTAATCCCAGCATGGAAATGGATGCTGCAAAATTGAGAGATATGTTTCTCTAAACTAAAGGCTATCAAGGGCTATAGAAACTGACTTCTTTCCTGCTGCCCAGAGTGTTGGACTGCCATTTATAGCATCTACAATCTACAGAGAAGGATGAGATAAAACTATTTAAATAGAAGGTATTCTACAAGATTTATGAAGAAGAGGATTGTTGTTGTTGCATTAGGAGGCAACGCGCTTGTGAAGAAGGGTGAACAGATTACCATCGCCAATCAGATGAAGAATGTTTCTGAAGCAATGAGACACCTGATAGGAATCTTAAAGGATTACAATGTTATTATTTCTCATGGCAATGGAATACAAGTGGGGGAGATATTGATTCGTGTTGAAGAAGCACTAGGAAAGGCTTATACCTTACCACTAGAGGTTTGCGTTGCTGAATCCGAGGGAGAATTAGGCTATCTGATTGAACATGCCCTCCATAATGTGCTTTTGGAAAATCATGTCCACAAACCAGTGATTAGCCTGTTGACTGAAGTCATTGTTGATAAAAATGATCCTGCTTTTAAGCATCCTACAAAGCCTATCGGACCATGGTACAACAAAGAACAGGCAGAGAAGATGCAGGAAAACGGCTTTAATATGGTATATGAGGTGAAAAGAGGGTACAGGAGGGTTGTTGCATCTCCAACACCGAAGAAGGTTGAAAATTCAGGCATTATCAAGAAGCTTGTCAGAGATGCGATTGTGATTGCTGTTGGAGGTGGAGGCATTCCTGTCATTAAAGAAGGCAATAGGATGAAGGGGGTTTCTGCTGTGATTGATAAGGATTTAGCTTCTGCATGTCTTGCAAAAGACATAAAGGCTGATTTATTATTGATTCTTACTGGGGTAAAAAATGTATATCTGAACTACGGAACGAATAAAGAACAACCACTCTCCAAACTGACAATAAAACAAGCACAACAATATCTGAAAGAAGGGCATTTTCCTGAGGGGAGCATGGGGCCGAAGATTCAAGCTGCCATTAACTTCTTGAAACACGGCGGGAAGAAAGTGATTATAACCAGCCCTTCCTGCGTTGAGAAGGCTTTGAGAGGGAAGGAAGGGACAACAATAATATCTTAAGAGATTTAAGAGTTCTGCGCGATGATTATCAAGACGTCTGCATGAACACCCACAGCCTGCGGCAAGCTATGGCAGAAATGCGATTAGAGATGCCGAAAGGCATATGCTGAAAGCAAAAAACACAGGAATTGTGATCGTCAAAAAACAGACAAAACTTTTCGCTTGACATTGCTAAACGAAGGCGTTTCATTAAGCAAATGCTTCAATTCATTTTCCCAAAGATTTTGTTTTTTGTCTATGGCCTCAGAAAGTTTCTTTTTGCTGAACTCCAAAGAATAATACTCCAGTTTTTTTTCAATAAGATTATTGTCAACTTCTGTGCCTTTTTCTATTAACACAAAAGCATCAAATAAATCCCTTGCCTTGTTTCTTGCCATGATCGTTCTTATTTTCTCAGCAAGAATCTCTCTTTCCTGCATCACTAACATATAAAACGGCGGGATCTCTGTATAAAGGCTTGCAAGTCTCAAACGAAGCGGCTTGAGCTCAACAGCAGACTTTCTGTTTATGTCTAATCCTAGGTTAGAGAACGTTTGCGGTCTGCCATCATACAGCGGGCCCCTTGCTCTAAAAGTTATGAGGACGGAATCAAAAGGCGCTCTGACCTTAAAAACTTCTGTTTCAACTCTAAACTTGGAGAGATCAAAGAGGATTTTTTTTATTAAGAGATCTATGTCAGTTGTTTCCGACTCTGAAAAATCCAGATCCTCTGAGAATCTTCCAAGTTTATAGAATTTGTACAATGCAGTCTCGCCCTTAAAAACAAGCTCCTGTTTTGTGTTCTTTGCTAATGAAAAAAGGAGAAGCTCAAGCAGATAATCCTTTTCTGCGTAACCTGCATTGCTTATTCCTTTTAGTTTCGCTATCTCAAAAAGCTCAGATTTTGTTATCATCTTCTGTTGTCAATTATTTTCCATTTCTTGTTTTTTTTTCCTGTTCTTCCAAGCATTAAATCCAGACGGGTGTAGTTGTTATCAACAAATTTCTTCAGTTTTTTGCATTCGAGATGCTCTTCCTCTAAGATGAACCCAAGGCGTTTAATCAAGGATTTATTTTTTGTTCTTATTGAATAATCTATAAGCTTTTCTGTCACAAGCTCATTGGTCTTTATGGCCTTTACAATTTCATCAAACGGAATCTTTTTTGAGAGGAGAGAGTCTATCACAGCTTTTTCTGGTTCAGCAATAAAAATGTCGAAGTCCCTATAGCGCTCCTTTCTGAAACCAAAAAAATGTCTGCTCTTGACAAATTCAATTGAAGTGCTTTGAAATTTGAACGACCTCTTTGGTTTCGGAACGACAACAAAAATCGTTTTTGGCAATTGCTCTGTCAGATTGTAATGGCGAAGGGCTGTCCAAAGACTTATGTAGGATGGTATACAGATGCATGAAGCAAATATAAAAACATCATCATGGAGCGTATACTTCCCCCGTTCTATCCTGTGAATAAGCTTTTGTTTTCCCAGCCTGTAAAGCAGGGTCTTGACATAACCTGCACGTTTATCAACAATTTTTGCTACATCATTTTCAGTAAACAGAGGATATTCTTGCAAAATCCTGAGCAGCTCGATTGTTTTCATGAATTAAATAGGATATCGGGGTTTAAAAATATTTCTATTATTTAAAGTATACATTTTTGGTCACTATAATAGCTCAGATTAATTAATATGTTATAATTGCTGCAATGATACTGTCTTTCTACGGTACGAAAATCACCCACATGCCATCAGAGAAAAGAATTGAGATTTATGTAAAATTAAGATTAAGCATCACCATCTGCCAGCGTCTTCTGTCTCAAAAAGAAGGTTTCATATTATCAACTAAGGTTATGGGCTGCAAAATAACAAGGTTTAAAAAGAAAAGGGCATATTAGGATAAGCATGGAAAAAGAGGTCAGCAAGAGTTCTCAGCATCTAGTGAAATTAATGCTAAACAGGGAAATAAAACATGATAAAACAAGATTCTCTGATGTTGACATTGATGAGTTCAAGAACAAGATAAGGACTAAAAGGATGCTTGATGACTTAGAATTGAGAACTGCTGAAGTGAATAAATTAAAGGAAATCATCAAAGAATAATTCTAGATACTTTTAAATATGAATTAATTCTTAGATACCAAAAGGTGATTTAGTGAAAAGAAAGAATGCCATTATAATGGGAGCTGCTGGGAGGGATTACTGGAATTTTTTTGCCTATTTCAAAGACAACCCGACGTATGAAGTCGTTTGTTTCACACAGGCGCAAATACCAGATATAGAAAAACGTTCTTTTCCTAAAGCACTAGCAGGAAGATTGTATAAGAAAGATATCCCTTTCTTTCCAGAAGAACGTTTGCCAGAACTCATTAAAAAATATGATGTTGATGATGTTTTTCTTTCGTATTCTGATTTGTCGCATCAAGATGTTATGGAGAAGGCATCTCTTGTTTTGGCAGCTGGTGCAAACTTCTCTCTTCTTGGTCCAAAAGACACTCAACCACCGGCAAAAGTTCCAGTCATTGCAATAACAGCTGTACGCACAGGTGCAGGAAAATCACAGACATCACGGGCTATTGCTAAAATATTAAGATCATGTGGAAAGAAAGTTGTCGGCATCCGCCATGGCATGCCATATGCAAAAGACCTGAGTAAACAAACATGCCAACGGTTTGCGAGTGAACGGGATTTCAAGAGGCATGATACAACTATTGAAGAGGAAGAAGAATACCAGCCGTGGATTGACAATGGATTTGTAGTTTATTCTGGTTTTGATTACAAAGAGATAATAAAAGAAGCTGAAAGAGAAGCAGAAGTTATTATTTACGACGGGGGCAACAATGATCTTCCACTCATAAAGCCGGATCTTCACATCGTAGTTGCTGATCCCCTCAGGCCAGGACATGAAATAAGTTATTATCCAGGCTTTGTGAATCTCCTTATGGCAGATGTGATTGTCATTAACAAAGTAAACACTGCAAAAAAAGAAGATATTCAAAAAGTTCTTGAAAACTGCAAAAAATATAACCCAAAAGCCGAGATTATTTTAGCCAAATCAGAGATCAATGTCGACAAGCCGGAACTAATTAAAAATAAACTTGTAGCGGTGACTGGCGACGGCCCATCGTTAACCCATGGCGGTATGTCCTTCGGCGCAGGAACATTGGCTGCATTAAAATATAAGGGGAGAATAGTAGATCCACGAAAATATGCAGCGGGATCAATCAAAGAGGCTTATAAAAAATATCCACACCTTCAGAAAGAGATACCGGCAATGGGGTATAGCCACCAACAAATACGCGAACTAGAGCAAACAATCAATAGAAAACCAACAGATGTCATTGTTGTTTTAACACAGGCAAACTTGAAAAGAATTCTTAAGACGATCAAACCCATATTTGATGTTGGATTTTAGTTGAATATCAAAACTGTACGAAAACTGGA
>CAYITV010000007.1:0-15653 GCA_964366285.1 Candidatus Woesearchaeota archaeon
TTCCGATCTTTTTTTACCTGCAAAATGAACAAAGAACAACAGCAAGTAATTGTAAATGCTCTTTTAGACAATGGGATATTGGCAAGCCCAGACATTTTAAGCTCTGAAAATGTTGAAAAGGAATCATTATTGAAGCTGATAAAGCAACATAACTTAACAAACCAATCATTTTTGATCTTGACGAATGATCTTTACTGCATACTGGCAAAAAATAATGGCGGAGCAAAGGCCAACTTGGATGTTGACTGGCTTGAGTTTGATGGGAGTAGGGTATTATTTGAAAAAAAACAGAACGTCAAACCATATAATGCATTTCTAGATGCGATGTATCCAAATATGATGATAAAAAGCGATGTTTCTATTGAGACAAGCGCTCCTGCATTGAAAATACCAGACACAAAGGATATCAAACCATTAAGCAGGATTATTGTTGCCAAGAATTACAATGAGCCAAGCAAGAAGAGGGGGATAAAGGATTATGTTTCCTATTACAAGCACAGGTATAATTTTGCAACACACATCCTAAGGGGAAGGGCTGAACTGCAGAACATACTGTCAATAAACAGACTGAAAAGCAGGCAAATATCCGAGCAGGTTTCACTAATTGGACTGGTTTATGACAAGATTGTAACACGCCAAGGAAATGTGATAATAACTTTGGAGGATGCGACAGGGCACTTCAAGGTCTTTATAGGGAAAGATGGACCATTGAAAGACATATTGCCTTATGTGACATATGATGAGGTAATAGGCGTATCTGGGTATATAAAGAACAACCTGCTTTTTGCAAAGACTCTATTGTTTCCTGACGTGCCATTCGACCACAAGGGAAATTTTGCGGATGAAGAGGTTTATGCTGCTTTCATTTCTGACGTGCATATTGGCAGCAAGATGTTTCTTGAAGATGATTTTCTGAGGTTTGTGGACTGGCTTAATGGGAAGGAAGGAACAGATGCACAGAAAGCTGCAGCAAAGAAGATAAAATATCTTTTTGTTGTAGGCGATGTGGTTGATGGGGTTGGAGTATATCCAAACCAGGAATCTGAATTACTGATAAAGGATGTTTATGAACAATACAACAAGACAAAAGAACTATTTTCTTTGATAAGAGATGACATCCAGATAATAATGTGCCCTGGAAACCACGATTCTGTAAGAATTGCAGAGCCGCAGCCAAGCGTCAATGAATTCAGCAAGATATTGCTTGAGATGAAGAACCTTACATTGGTGAGCAATCCTGCCACCATAACAATACATGCAAACGGAAACAATAATGGAGTTGACGTGCTGATGTATCATGGCTATAGCTATGATTATTATGCAGCCACCATTGAACCAATAAGAACTAATGGGGCTTACGACAGGGTTGACTTGATCATGAAATATCTTCTGCAGAAAAGGCATCTTGCGCCTTCGCATACTTCTACACTTTATTTACCATGCGTTTCTGAGGATCCATTATTGATAGACAAGATACCAGACATATTTGTTTCAGGACATGTGCACAAGAGCAATGTTGCAAATTACAACGGCGTTCTGCTAATTGGATGCAGCTGCTGGCAGGCAAAGACAAGCTTCCAGGAGAAATTAGGGCATAATCCTGATCCTGGGAGGGTGCCTATTGTCAATCTGAAGACTAGAGAAGTAACGTTCATGAATTTCTGCAATGGTGAAAGGAAATGAAAGAGTATTTCGCAAGGATCGAGAAAGAGGTAAAGAATGCCTATGAAACATGCCAGAAAGCGAGGCAGAAGGGATTAGATCCTGCAATGGATGTCGAGGTCTTATTAGCCAAGAACATGGCTGAAAGGGTAGTTGGCTTGATAACTATTGCTGCAGAGCAGATAAAAGACAGCGGCGTTGTCGAGAGGATTGAAGAATTGGAGAAGAATTATGGTGCACAGGACTGGAGGGTTGCATTATCAATAGCAAAAGAGGTGGCAGAGGAAAGATTCTGCAAATTTGAAGACAAGAGAAAGGCGATGGAGATCGGGATAAGAGTAGGGGTTGCATACATAACAAATGGAGTTGTAAGCAGCCCGCTTGAGGGATTTACCAAACTAGAGATAAAGAAGAGGAGGGATGGAAGAGAATATTTTGCCATGTATTACTCCGGCCCAATACGCAGTGCAGGCGGAACTGGAATGAGCGTTTCTGTGCTGATTGGAGATTACATAAGGAAACAATTTGGGTATGATGCTTATGATCCAACGCCTGAAGAAATAAAGAGGATTGTCACGGAGCTGTATGATTATCATGAGAGAGTCACTAACTTACAATATCTACCAAGCGAGGATGAGATTGGGTTCATGGTGAAGAACCTGCCAGTCCAGATTGACGGGGAGCCGAGCGAGAAGATTGAGGTAAGCAATTACAAGGGACTGGATAGGATTGGAACTGACAGGATACGCGGCGGAGTATGCCTTGTTTTTGGCGAGGGATTATGCCAGAAGGCAACTAAAGTGAACAAACAGGTGTCCAAGTGGGGAAAGGATTTCGGCTTAAATGAATGGGATTTCCTGGACGGCTTCTTGAGATTGCAGTCAAGGATAAAGGCAAAGACGAATATAATGGATGATGGATCATTAAGACCGGATTTTACCTTTGTGAAGGATTTAGTTGCAGGGAGACCTGTTTTCACACATCCATTGAGGAACGGCGGATTCAGATTGAGATATGGGAGGGCGAGGAACTCTGGGTTTTCTGCGCAGGCAATACATCCTGCGACGATGGCAATACTGCATAATTTTCCTGCAATAGGAACGCAGTTCAAGGTTGAGAGACCTGGAAAGAGCAGCGTGATTGCCTGCTGTGACAGCATAGAGGGACCAATTGTAAAATTACAAGATGGAAGCGTGGCTGTGCTGCACAATATGGAGACAGCAAAGAAATTATTACCTGAACTGCTTGAAATTATTTACCTGGGAGACTTATTGATATGCTATGGGGATTTTTTCAACAGAGGACATCAGTTAGTGCCTGCAGGATACTGCGAGGAATGGTGGGCGCTTGAGCTAGAGAAGAATGTGCAAGACAAGGAATTGAAGGAAGACAAGACATTAATTGACAAATTAATCAAGAATCCTTTCCTTGAAATCTCTGCTGCTGATGCATTGAGACTAAGCGAGAGGTATAATGTTCCACTGCATCCCAGACTTACTTTTTACTGGACTTCGATACAGAAGGAAGATGTGATATTACTAGCAGAATGGATGCAAAAGGCTAACTTCACTGACGGGAAGATAGTACTGCCTTACAGGGAAGGAAGAGAGAAGAGATCATTGGAATTACTAGGGGTAGAGCATCAGGTTGTCGGGAAGGAATATATTGTGATAAGGGGAGACAATGCGACTGCATTAAGGGCATGCTTGACTGCTATTGACACTAACAAAGAGAATGTTTTGGAGATGCTGAATCCTAACTTGATTGTAAGGGACAAGAATGGAACATACATAGGGGCAAGAATGGGGAGGCCTGAAAAATCAAAGATGAGGAAGCTGATTGGAAGCCCGCAAGTGCTGTTTCCTGTTGGAGAAGAAGGCGGAAGGATGAGATGCTTTCAAGAGGCTTTGAAGAAGGGATATGTTGAGGCGCAGTTTCCATTGTTCTACTGCAAGAAATGCAACAACATGACCATTTATCTCAACTGCGAGAACTGCAAAACCCAGACTGAGAGGAGATATTTCTGCTTCAAATGCAACAAAGAGAGTGCGAACAAGTGCCATGATGCTGCTGTTCCTTATTCCCAAAGAAAGATCGAGATAAAGAAATATTTTGAGAATGCGCTGTCAATGATTGGAATGAAGAATTATCCTGAACTGATCAAAGGCGTAAGAGGGACAAGCAACAGAGAGCACATACCAGAACACCTGGCAAAGGGGATTTTGAGAGCAGTGCATAATGTGTATATCAACAAGGATGGGACAATAAGATATGACATGACTGAGATGCCGTTGACGCATTTCAAGCCAAAAGAGATTGGGACTTCGATTGACAAACTGATTGAGCTTGGATACGAGAATGATATATATGGAAATCCTTTAGAGCATGATGATCAACTGCTTGAATTGAAGATACAGGACATCATTTTACCTGCTGCTGCTGAGAGCCTGGATGAAACTGCAGACAATGTTTTTTTTAGGATTGCCGGATTTATTGATGACTTGCTGGAAAAGGTTTATGGGCTACCTCGTTATTATAACTTAAAAGACACTTCTGACTTGGCCGGGCACCTTGTTATTGGGTTGGCACCGCATATAAGCGCAGGGGTTGTTGGAAGAATAATTGGATTCAGCAAGACGCAGGTGATAATGGCGCATCCTTATTTCCATAGCATTGTTCGAAGAGACTGCGACGGGGATGAGATGGCTGTGATGCTGCTGATGGATACCTTGCTTAATTTTTCGAGGAAGTATCTGCCGGACCACAGGGGGGCTACACAAGACACGCCATTAGTATTAAGCAGCAGAATAATTCCGAAAGAGGTTGATGACATGGTGTTTGACATGGATGTTGGGTGGAGATATCCTATTGAGCTTTATGAGAATGCATTATTACTAAAAAAGCCTTGGGAGGTGAATATCAAACAACTGAAGGCAAGGATAGGGACTGAGCAGCAGTATACTGATTTTGGGTTTACACATCCTGTCGATGATATCAATCATGGGGTAAGATGCAGCGCTTATAAGAGCATTGAAACCATGGAGGGAAAGGTCAAGGGACAATTAGAGATTGCAATGAAATTAAGGGCAGTTGACCAGGATGATGTTGCTAGACTGGTGATTGACCGGCATTTCATCAGGGATATCAAGGGGAATTTAAGGAAATTTAGCACGCAGGAATTTAGATGCGTTAAATGCAATGAGAAGTATAGAAGACCTCCTTTGTTTGGATCTTGTTTGAAATGTGAGGGGAATATTGTGTTTACTGTTGCTGAGGGAAGCATTACCAAGTATTTAGGGCCAAGCCTTAGCTTGGTTGAGAAGTATAACCTACCGCCTTATCTTATACAATCTTTGTTGATTACTAAAGAGAGGGTTGAGAGTATTTTTGGTAAAGAGAAGGATAAACAGGAAGGACTGGGGAGGTGGTTTTGACTACTTAAGTTCCTTCTGAAAGAGCAGGAGTTAATTTAGAATTAGGAGAAAATAGATGGCTTGATTTAATCAAACTTTCTACTCAATTACTTCTTTCGTTATTCTTGGATAATCCTAAGGAATATATCTATACCTGTGCTCCCTATTGATAATTATTGAGTCGATTTTTCCTACGTGCGCAGCAAAATACATTCTGAATTTATTAATTATTTGGTAAAATTGTTCTATATTTTCGACTTCAAATTCAGGTTCTAATTCCCAATTTCCTAAAGATTCTACATTATGAACAATATTTGAATTATTTTTGAAGAAATCTAAAATCTCCTTTTTCTTTTGGGTGTTTATATTCTGTAATTTAATAAAAGCTTTAAGAAAAACATATCCTATTTTTTCTAAATTTAAAGAAACCCTATATTGCAGAATTAATTTTAGTTTTTCTAGTTGTTTTATTCTATAACTTACTGTTCTTACACTCAATCCTGTTTTCTTTGATATATTAACCACAGATGATCTAGAATTAGAGGCCAATTCCTTCATTATTTTTATATCTTTTCTGTCTATAGAAACAATATTTTTATTAGAATAAAGAATAACTTCCTCTTTGCTTAATTGGGATAAATAATTTCTGGGATAAAAATAGGCTTGTATTTGGGTTGTTGAATCAAGTTCTGCAATTTTATCATGAAATTTTTCTTCAAAAAATAACTTGAAATTATAAAATTCCCCTACATTATTCGCAATTATTCCTATAATCATATCCCAAATTCCATTCCCTTCAACTATCCAGCCCACTTTTTCTTCTGATTTCAAGTAATTATATAGGCCTTTGTATTCTTCTTCTTTTATCCCCTTAAACTTAATGTAAATTTTATAAACTCTGTGATTGATTAGAGAAAAATCAAAGAAAGCTGTGTATCCAGAAATAACTCCCAGCTCCTCTAACTTTTTAATTCTATACGCAACACTATCTTTATGGAGCCTCGTTTGCCTTCCAATTTGCGAATACGACCTTCTTGCATTTATACTCAAAATCGCGAGTATTTTTCTATCTTTCGAGTCTAATTTAATCATTATTTCAGTAAAGTTACATCAATATTTAAATCTTGTCTTTTTATAGTAAAAATAGTAAGATATGTTTAATAATCGTGAATTACATCTTAATAGTAACATGGAAAGTATCATGAAACTAGTGCTGGGGGTAAAATTGAATCTTCCGAAAAAAGTAGTTGGGCTTATTGATGGAAGACCTTTGGGAATAGGTAAATATTTAGGCGAAGTAAAATTAAGAGAATTAGATATTCCTGCTGAAAAATTTAAGGAGGCAGTTAAATTGTATAAAGAGCGATATAAACAAGAACATGGCTCAGAGGAACTTTACAGAGATTATGGTTACATACCGCCAAGCATGTGGTTAACTCCTCAACTTCCAAATGGAGAATTTGCTATACAACAGAGGTGTTTTCAGAGAATTATTCCAGAAAATTCATATTTACATCTTTTTCTTAAGGAATATGAAGAAGAGCAGTTACTTGGAGTTGACTTTTCATCACAATGCCCTATAACCTTTAACTATCCACAACTCCAAAAACTTCCTAATCTTGAGAGTATTTTATCCCATAAGATAATAATCGCAGAAGAAATTAATCGTTATGGATTCAATTTTCAGCCCGATGATATCGGGCTTTATCTAGTTCTAAGTAGATAAAGCAAGCATAGTAGCCAAAAATAGAAATTCTGATAGATTAGCTGACGTTAACTTAACAACCCACCTTTTCGTTATATTTTTAAACCTTCTTTTCATGATTTTCTTTCCAAAGGAAGTGATTACAATGACAGCGAATGTTGAGCATTACAAGAAGTG
Organism: Candidatus Woesearchaeota archaeon; assembly: GCA_964366285.1. Taxonomy (GTDB): domain Archaea; phylum Nanobdellota; class Nanobdellia; order SCGC-AAA011-G17; family UBA489; genus CAYJXC01. The sequence continues at coordinate 6,958 of CAYITV010000007.1, forward strand.
CCCGAAATGCGGGTGTGCATCGTATGGCATCACGCGTTATGGGAGCCAGGAATGGATATTCTGCGGGGCGTGCAAGGCAGTTTATGATTCTAGATAACTACAAGAGATAATACATTATTGTTGAAAGCATTAAGCATCCCATCAGATGATTCCTGCTGACATTTGTGATTTGAGGAATGAATCCTATTGCTGTTGCCGTGAATAAAATTAAATGACTCAATGGACCCGATATTATCAATGAAATGACTGTGATTAATACCATAACTATGATTGAGATCAATTGGTAATTGGCTTTGCTTATAAAGTATGAGAATTTCCTTGAGAGAAAGAGTGTTACATGGAGGGTAGGATAACCAACAATCAAAGTAATTGCCAGAAAGAAGAGAAGAAGGTTAAGATCTATTGCTGGAAGAATTGTTGAGATTGCCACTATAGCTCCGTTTCTTGCCTTGTTGATCAAGTAGAAGGTTGCAATGCTGATTATCATGCTCATTGTGTTCAATGCGCCTATCAGCATGAGATATGACTGGCGCGAAGAATCTTTTGTTATCAATGATGAGAAGACTGCGGCTTGAGACGGGCCTAGTGAAGGGAGGAATGAGAATATTGAACCGGAGATCAATGATACTGAGATTGATTTGGATATTTCCTTTGGCTTGATTTCTGGAAAGGTAATTACCTGCTGTGAGAGGGATTCTTTTGCTGAGATTGAGCTTATCAATGCAGGCATGCCGAACAATCCTGTGAGAAGAGGAAGAAGGGGCTCATTCAGCCTTTGCAGGTTCAATGTGATTATACCTAAAATACCCGCGCATAAGAATGTGTAAAATGCTAAGAACTTGCTTTTTTCTCTTAAGATTAAAGTTAATGCTATTAAGATCAAAAGTATTGGCACTTGTTTCTTGATGAAGCTGTAAGATATTTTTACCAAAAAGATAAATATTGGAAGAGTGATTATACTTGCGATCATTGAACCATATGCGCCGATTAAACTTAGGATAACTGCTTCGTGGCCTTTTCCTTCTTTTAAGTATTGATGGGCTGGCATTAAAGAGAGAACTGTGCCTGAATCTGGAACTCCGAGATATGTTGAGGGTATGAATGAGAGGAAATTGTTCACTAATGAAAGGGTGTAAATGAAAGCACATAGACTAAGAGGACTTATGAAACTTGGGTTGATTGCGGCGTATATTGAAAGAGATGCTGTTGCCAGAAGATTGGAATGGATTCCCGGGACTAAACCTGCGAATATACCTGCGATTATTCCCAATAGAGACATTAATAAAATATCAAGCATGAAATAAGAAATACGTTAACTATCTATAAATCTCTTGCAGGAATTTCCGTAATTATTAACATTAATATAGATTATTCTGATGATTTAATTGGAAGGTTTATGGATTTATGATTTATTTTCGTAAAATATCTGCTTAACTTAGAATGGTAACTGAGGATGCTTGGATCTCTTTTTCGTTGTTGAATATTTTTATAGTTCCAGTGACTTCGATAATTGATTTCTCTTTAAGATTTTCCTGGAGATATTTCTTATCTGCTATTACATTTACCTTGGATGCAGCATCTTCTATAGTAATTATTAGGATTGTTGGAGTGTTTTTAATGCTGGTTATTGTGCCCTTGACAGAAATCTCAGTACCCTCCGGTGTTTCTTCTATTGAACCTATGGTTGTGCTTTCTACGCTTTTACGTGGAAGATAGTTTGAGATGATTATTAAAAGAAGCAGACCGAATAAGGAGCAGATTACTGCGATTTTTAAAAAGATTTTTTCTTTTGGAAGCATGCTGAGGAAAGGTTTATATTTGTTTATATGTCTTTTGCAGATTGAATAGGAAAAATTACGGTTTTTTGGGAGGATATGATGCGATTGTTTATAGCATTTGATGTGCCTTCTGAACCTTTGGTTAAGCTGCAGAAGGAACTGGATTTTAAGGGCGTTAGAAAAGTGAATTATTTCCATTGTACATTGAAATTCCTTGGGGATGTTGAAGATGAGAATGTCGATGAGGTTCGAAACCGTCTTCGACGCGTTGTCTTTAAGCCTATAAATGCTAATTTTGACAAGATTGGGTTTTTTCCAAATGAGAATTACGCAAGGGTTATTTGGGTTGGGTTGAAGCCTGAGGATGAGATATGTTTATTACAAAAGAAGGTTGGGGAAGCGCTTGAAGGATTGTTTGTTGATGATAAAAGATTTTTACCGCATGTCACTATTGCAAGGGTAAGCTCAGATGAAGACAAGAATAAGATTATTGACAAGGTGAAGAGATTTATTGTTGATGATAGAAGCTTTAAGATTGATGGAATATCCTTGATGAGAAGCGAATTGAAGAGAGAAGGGGCGGTTTATACTGCTGTTGATAGGTATGATTTTAGGTAATTATTCTTTGTATTCATTATTGACAACTTCCTTGAGCTTTTCTACCTTTTTTTCGCCCATCTTGTTTATCTTAAGAAGATCGTCTTCAGATGCGTTGAAGACATTCTTTACTGACTTGAAGCTTTTCAATAATTCCTTTGCCATCTGCGGGCCAATCAATGGGAGAGATTCTACAATATATTCCTGCTGCTCCTTGAGCGTTGCCGGCTTTCTTTTTTTCAGAAGCGAGAGCTGGGAGCGCGGCTTTTCCAATCTTCTTGCGATGACTTCCAGCAGTGCTGCTGTGTCCCCGAGGTTTTTTGTGTGGATGATTGGTATTTGGAAGTCTATAGCTATGGATGCAAGCATGCCGCGAACTGCGTTAGGATGGAAGTTCCTTAATGTGTAAATATTTTCTGAACCCTCTATAATCAACAAGGGAATTGTAAAATTTTCCTTTAGATACATCAACTGCTGGATTATTCTTCTGTCGATAATTGAATTAAGAAAATCTGATTGCACTTTCCTTTCTATGCCTACTGTAACTGTGTTATTACTTCTGTCTCTTGATTCAACAATATAATCTGCAGTGATCAATTGCTTGACTTCTATATCAAACCCTCTTTTGGCAAGTTCAGTGATCATACCAGATGCTTTTTCCCGATGATCGACGATTATTTTCATTGTTTTTTCTTCTTAATTGAGTCTTTTTATATTTTGTGAATAAATAATCTAACATTTTTCGTAAACTTTCTGTAACTTCCGGAAAAAACATTGTAATATCCATTGTGATGTTAAAATAGTAATTTACTCTTCAAAGAGCCGCCTCCAGATTATAAAGGACTTTAATTTTTATACCTTATGAAAACGAACTTTTTATTTGTATCAAACTTAATTGATAATTTTAAAGATGAAAACTGGAAATATTTATTGAATGGTTTAAAGACGGTAGAAAAACTTAAGCATGAACAACTGGCAAAACTTTTTAATGTCACTGCATCTACTATCGTTAGTTGGTTAGGTGGGACTGTTGATTTTTATTACAAAAACAAAGTTAAATTGATTGAACATGTTTTTGCTAATAATTGTAATATCCCTAATTTGATTAAGGTTGGGAAAGAATATTATGGAAGTGTGAGAATTGGTGATGAAAGAATACCTATCACCCACTATTTGACTAAGAATAACTTTAGTAATAAACTAATAATAAAAAAAGGAAGAGATTTTTATATTCACACTCCTTTATTATTTCCGAGAGATTGGAAAGGTAAAGAAATTAGGTTTGTGCCGTATAAAAATAAAATTATCGTTTTTATGGCGAATCCAGTTTTAGACTTGTTCATCCTTTAATTTTACCACAGCATATAAAATTAGATATGGTTTTTATGGTTGGTTTAGGCATCTATCTTGCTGAGGGAACAAGAACTAGAAAACCTAAAATAACTAATAGCGAACCACTTATCATAAACCAAGGCATTTCTTTCTTCCGTAAATGCGGTATCCAGAAAAAACGTTTGAAAGCTTGGATACAGCTGCATGAGAGATCTTCGAAAACAGAGAAGAATGTTAAGGCATTTTGGTTAAGAAATACCTATTTAAAAAATGAAAATATAGGAAAAGTCTGGATTAAAAAATCTCAAGGTAATGGAAAGATTAAGGAATATGGGGTTTTGCATTTGGAAACGACAACTATCCTTTCCCAATTATTCGTACAAGGTTTGTTAACCGTTATTCCACCTATTTTGCATCAAGTGCATTTTCATCAAAAACTTTGGTTCTTGCAAGGCGCTTTTGCTGGAGAAGGTTCTCCTAATTTAGCTCCGAGTAAATCTTTATCACAAATTAAATACACGTCAACTATCCAAAGAGAAAGAGTTCTTATATCGAATCTACTTGCCGAATTTGGGATCAAAGCAAAAAATAAACCTAGATATGATGATGTTTATATAACTGGATATTCAAATTTAAAGAAGTGTGTTGTCTTAAATCTTTTTAAATATCACCCAGAACGAAGGAAAAAAATGGAATCTGGATTTTCTTCTTTAGACGATAGAAAATCATCTTATTTAAACAAAAGTGAAGTTTTAGTCGCAATCAAAAAGAAAAAAATGACTATCCAAGAATTAAGCAATAATTTTAATGTTCCTTATTTTACTATGAGAAATTGCTTGCGAGCCTTATATAACAAAAGAAAGATAAATAAAACTAGAAGACGAGGTCGTCTGCCAGCACTATTCCACTCGGTATGATAGCCATAACATACTAAAAAAGCTTTTCCTGCTTTTCAATATTCTGCTTCATTTTTTTGAGAATAGATTGCATTTTCTTTTCCTTCTTGTGAGATGTCCAAAGGAGTGCTTCGTCGCGTGTTCCCTTGGTAATAAGATGGATGATTTTTCCCGGTTTTACACGTGCAACGCGACCCGAACGCTGAATTTTTCTTATTTCAGATCCAGTGCTGTCGAACATAACTGCCAATTCAAGAGAACCTCCAAGATGGATACCCTCTTCTCCTATGCTTGTAGTGATTAAAATATTGAAAACATTGCTGTTGAATTTCTCTATAATCTCCATCTGCTCTTTTTGAGAGAACCCTAATTTCTGGCCTACAAGAATAGCGGGCTTTGCCCCAGTAATACTCGCTAACAATTCTTTTAGCTCATCGACCATTGAACGATAGTTTGCGAAGATAATCATTTTTGCATGTTCATTTTCTCTTAGCGTTTCTGTTACTATCTCCTTCATCTTTGTTAGCTTTGGATGCGTTGCATTATTTTGTTCTATACTTTTCAGAGCTTGCTGTATTTTTGTGTGATTTAGGATTACTTTTGCTGCTTTGGAGGTTTCTTCTGAAAGCTTTTTAATGTATTTCTGGAATGCCAATGTTGACTGCGTTTCAAGCAATTCCAGCATATAACCTATTTTAATTGCCTGGGCAATAAGAGAAAGCGCTGCAAATGAACTTTTATTTCCTCTTCTTAGTTCGTTCTGAAAATATTTCTGCATGAAAAGGAGGTCTCGTTTGTTGATGACAGATACTGGCTTCATCATACCGAAATTCTTGAGAAGAGACAACTTTTCTTTATACACTTCTGTGATTAATGAACTAACTTGCTTGATTTCTGCAGGAAGATCCAATTTAACATACTCTATCTCCTTTTTTTGGATGTAAGGCAGGACATCAGGATCCTCTTCAGTGCGAATCTCAACATCCTCGATGTATAAATTCTTGCAGATTTCTCCGATCTTTTCTTTTGTCGCTCCAGGGGAGGCTGTCAGTGCGAGTATCCTTGGATTTGTTGACTGAGAGATGTACACTGATGAGACTGTAGTATTAGCATATTTTTGCCTTGAGCGATGGCATTCATCTATCACCAAAAGAGAAACATCTTTTAATGAGATCAGGTTATTTTTTGAATCGTTGGCTATAGTCTGAGGAGTGGCGACTATAATCCTCGATACTTCAAAGAATTTTTTTCTTTCATCAGGCTTGAGCATGCCTGTGAGAAGATTGATCTGCGATGCTGGTATATCTGTAGATGACTTGCATTCTTCACAGATCTGATTTGACAACGGCTTTGTTGGCGATAGAATAATTGTTTTACTATCTGGGAATGTGTTTAAGCGGTGAATTGCAAGCAGAATGGCATTCTTTGTCTTGCCAGTGCCTGTTGGAAGACAGACTAATGTATTCTTTTCTTTGGTTGTTTTCAGGATGTTTTCCTGGTACAAGCGAGGAATGAAATCCTTTATCTCGAACATTCATTAGTTCATAGCCGGAACGTTTAAATATGTTCTCATGGCTTTCGGGATATGATTGTTCAATTTTTGGGGTTGATGGATATTTTTGCAGGAGTGATACTCCTTTTACTGAAGTTTGGCATTGGAGAAGGTGTAGGAATGGGAATTGGGTTGTATCTTCTTGCAAAGGGGATTGTCTTTATTTATGATGCTGTAAGCGTGATGGACATACTGGCAGGGATTGTAGTATTACTAGCTGCTATGGGGCATTATTATTTCTTTGACTGGATATTTGTATTGTGGTTATTGCAGAAGGGATTCTTCAGCTTCTTCAGTTGATTACGATTTAACGAACTTATTGTTCCAATGGGTGATTACAACTCCTAATGCGATTATGATCCCGAGCAATAGTGTTGTCAATGGCGAGATAACCCTAAGGAAGAAGAATGCGATTATGACCAATGCGAAATAGAATGAGAACATCAACGGCGAGCCGAAATAAACCTTGATTCCATCAAGCGAAGGGATTGGAAGCATGTTGAAAAATGCCAAGTGAAGATTAATCAGCATGATCGGATAAGCAATTGGAAATGAATTGATGAGCGACTTTGCTATTAACGCAATTACTAATGATGTTACTGGGCCTGCAAGTGCGATCTGACCTTCTTCTGCATCTGCAATCTGAGAATATCTTCTGCCTAACCTTTTTGACGGGGAGGTTGAGACTATAGTAGTTGTGATTGCTGCTATCTTGAGGAGACCATTTGTCAAGAATATAACGAACAATGGGATTATGATCCCTATCGGGATGGATTTTATCGGGCCTTTTAAATAATTGCGAGTCCTGAAATAAAAGCGGCTCATGCCCCAGATGCTGATTGTTGATTCGCAGCCTTTTCTTTTTGCTATGAACTTATGGCCTGAATCGTATAATACTAATGAGAAAAATGACAACAGTATCATTATCAATAGATTTGTGAGCCAATAGCCTAATTGAAATGTTTCCTGCTGATCATCGAATCCGAACAACAACCCGAGCACAACAGCTGCTATGAACAACTGCAAGATTTCTTTTGATGAGAATTTTACCATCTTTTTTGGATTAAAACCGCAATATCTTTTTCGTGGCCTGCGCCGACTACAGCCACAATATTGTCTTCCTTGTAGTCATTCATGATTTTATATAAAGCTTTTGCCATGATAAAATTCCTTTCTTCTATGAGAATCTTGTGGACTGAGGGGTATTCTTTCTTCATCCTTAAAGTGAGTTTTTTGATTATTGCTTCATCCGGAACCTTTGTCAGGTCAAATGTTATTGATTTTTTTCTCATGAAAATGCTTAGAATAATATCCTTTATGAACCTGAATTTTTCCTTTAAGGTGATGTTTTTTGAGAGCTTCCTTAATGTGATGTTGATGTCCTGGTCTATCAATGCGACAAGCGAATTTGTCTCCTTAGCAAGCATGATTGCTGTTTTCATCTCAGATCCTGGAGGGGTTGATACTAATTTGCCAAGTTTTTTCTCTGCCCATGCGGCAAGAATGTTGAAAAGAAATCCCTTGAAACCAACTTTTCTGATATCAGACAATGTGATTCTTCTTTTTTGAGGATGCAATAATGAATGCAATCTCTTTTGATCTAATTCTATGGCAATGACCTTTGGCTTATAAGTGAGAATTGCAGATTTTACATCCTGAATGCTTTGCTGAGCAATATGAGAAGTACCTATTATAACGAGGTTTTTGACCTTTTGCACATGGGGGAAATCTTTAAATAGTTTAAAATACTTCCGTTCGTTCATCACTAAATAAAGGAGGCAATCCTATGCTGAAAGTTAAAAGGATGACGCAAGTTTACGACATGAAGGTATTTACAGACAATGGTGAATACTTCGGCGATGTTGAAGAATCGATACTAAGCGCAAACAAGGTATTTGGATGGAAGGTAAAGGCAACCAAGAATTCTTCCCTGCATAAGATCCTCGGCGGTGCAAAGGGAGTTATTGTTCCTCACAAGCTTGTCAAGGCTGTTGGAGATGTAATGATCATCAGCAAGACTGCAGTACCAAATTATCACGAAGAATCTGAAGAAGGAGAGGTTGTTGAGACGCAATAACCTCATTGATTGTAAAAGAGGTGGAATGTGAGTATAAAAGAAACAAATCTATTTACTGCAGTTCTTCTTCTTATTCTAATTGGGATTGTTGGGACTTCCCAGTCCGGGCATATAACTGGAATGCAGGTGTATGACACATCTCAGATTGCAGCTAATCAAGTTCCTTTACAAGAATCTGTGCCTACCTTGGATCGTGCTATTGATTTCTTGAGGGCGTTTGGTTTTTTTAGTGTTGTGCTGCCATTTTTGCTGATTTTCACAATTGTATTTGGAGTGCTGGAAAAGACAAAGATTTTTGGGACTGAAAAAATAAAAGAACAGGAATATCCGAGAAGGAATCTGAACAGCGTGGTTGCCTTTTGCATCGCTTTCTTTGTAGTTGCTGCTTCAAATGTTGTGCAGATGCTGCAAGCGAGCTTGCCGATTGTTGCTTTGATATTAGTAATTATTATTGTGTTCCTGCT
>CAYITV010000008.1:0-15081 GCA_964366285.1 Candidatus Woesearchaeota archaeon
AGACTGTTTCAAATATCATCCTCATGGCGATGCTGCCATTTATGATTCGTTAGTAAGAATGGCCCAGGACTTCTCTTTAAGATACCCTTTGGTCAATGGACATGGCAATTTTGGCAGCATGGATTTTTCACAACCAGCTCAGATGCGTTACACTGAAGCAAGATTAAGCAAAATTGGAGAAGAATTACTGGAAGACTTGGATAAAGAAACTGTTGATTTTGTTCCGAATTTTGATGGTAGCTTACAAGAACCAATTGTGTTGCCGAGTAAACTTCCAAACTTATTAATCAATGGAAGCAGCGGGATTGCTGTTGGAATGGCGACAAACATCCCTCCGCACAATCTTGGAGAGGTCATTGGCGCATTAGTCGCGTTGATAGATCAGCCCGAGATGACTATGGATCAGCTGATGAATTATGTCAAGGGGCCTGACTTTCCAACTGCTGCACAGATTGTTGGTTATAATGGAATAGAAGAGGCATACCAAACAGGACGTGGCAAGATTGTTGTCAAAGGCAAAGCGCTTATTGGAGAGGGAAAGATAACAATAACTGAGATCCCATACATGGTAAACAAGGGATTACTGATTGAGGACATGGCCAGGCTTGTAAGGGAAGATGTATTAGAAGGAATCAGCGACATTCGTGATGAGAGTGATCGAAGGGGAATGAGCATCGTTATTGAGATAAAAAAGAATGCTGATCCTGAGATTGTGCTGAATCAGCTGTACAAGCATACTACATTGCGCACTGCCTTTGGCGTGATAATGCTGGCTATCCATGACAGGAAACCAGTAGTGATGACACTGAAGGACATGCTGCAGCATTTTCTTGTGCATAGAAAAATTGTAGTGACAAGAAGAACGCAGTTTGAACTGAGAAAATCTGAAGAGAAAGCGCATCTGCTGCTTGGATTGAAGATTGCCTTGGAGAATGTGGATGAGGTTGTGAAATTGATAAAAGGCGCTGAGAATGTTGCTGTTGCACGCACTGGACTGATGGCAAACTATCAACTAACTGAACTGCAGGCAAACGCGATATTGGACATGAAGCTGCAGAGGCTTACTTCTTTGGAGACTGAGAAACTGAAGAATGAATATGAAGAGACACTGCAGTTCATTGAGAGATGCAAGGTGATTCTTGGGAGCGAGCAGAGGATATTCTCAATAATAAAGGATGAACTGATTGACCTGAAAGAGAAATATTCTGATGAGAGAAGAACTGAGATAATTGCTGGTGAGGAGACAGAAGAAGTCAAAGAGGATTTAATACACGAGGAAGAGGTTGTGATAACCTTGACACATGCTGGCTATATCAAGCAGATTCCAATCAATGCTTATAGGGAGCAGAAGCGGGGAGGGATGGGAGTAAAGGGGGCTGGAGTGAGGGAAGAGGATGCTGTTGAGACACTATTTGTCACTTCCAACAAGAGCTCTTTATTGTTGTTTACGAACCAAGGAAGGGTTCATTGGATGAAGACTTATGCAATTCCTGGAGGCGGTAGAGGAACGAAAGGAAAGGCATTGGTTAACCTTTTGCACTTGAAAGAAGGAGAGAAGGTGAATACTTTATTCCCTGTGGAGACTTTCTCAGCTTCACAGTATCTTTGCATGATCACTAAAAAAGGAATAATAAAGAGGGTAGCATTGAATGCGTTTGAGAATCCCCGCAAGGGAGGGATAGTTGCTATTAACCTGCAAGAGAGTGATGAATTGGTTTCTGTGCAGGTGACAAGCGGGGATGAGACTTTGATAATCGGGACTAAGGAGGGCAATGCTGCAAAGTTCAAGGAACAGGACATAAGGCCGATGGGAAGGGCTGCTGGCGGTGTGAGGGGAATAAGGCTTGAGAAGGGTGATGTTGTAATAGGGATGGAGAAGGTGAAGACTGGGAATACTGTACTGACTGTCACTAAAAATGGATATGGAAAGAGATCTAAGGAGGATGAGTATAGACTGATACGTAGAGGCGGGAAGGGCGTTACTAATATCCAGATGAATGAGAGGAACGGGAATGTTGTCGGGATAAAATGCGTCAAAGAAACAGACAGCGTGCTGTTTGCAACTGAGCAAGGGATAATGATAAGGGTAGCTGTTAAAAACATAAGCGTGATTGGAAGGGCTACGATGGGCTTTAGACTGATGACTTTGAAAGAAGGGGACAAGGTGAGAAGCGTAGCTGTTGTAGAAGGGGAGTGAGTTTTAGTGCAACGTTCGGCGAAGCTGAAATCCGAAGAGTTATTTTCAAGGGCGTTTCTATCAAGCTTGAAGAACCATCAAGAATAAATATCAAAGGGACAATTTTTGTATTATCTAACACGAAGTGCCATAAATTAAAAGCATTGAGGCTGGAAAACTATTTTTAATATGTATAACTATGTCAAATTTAATTCATACCATAACACTTCAAGATTTGGCGCTAATTTCTCTTTTCTCGTAAATACAAAATTATGAGATTTAAAGAACTCATTATTATCCATAAATTCAAAAGCATCGGCGCGTATCTTTTTTATATTCTTGAATTTGCATTCTTCAATGAATCTATTCAATAGTTTTTCTTGGGCATCATGTTTTCTAGCAGTTACATAATGAATCATTGAATTGTTATGATCTTCTTCATAACCAACAATAAATCCAATTACATTATTTTTATTAATGGCCACAAAAGCAATTAGCTTGGGATTTTCGAATTCCTTTAATATGCCGGGCTCTTTCGCATGAGCTCTAAATTTATCTATCATTTCTTTTGGAAATCTGGGATTAGGATTTTCTAAATCGGCCAGCATTAATCTCGATATTTCCTTTGCGTGGTTTCTATTTGCGTTTATTATCTTCATAATCATACCTCAATTGCGAAGCAGTTACCTTGCTAATTCTATATATATTTATCGACTGATTTTTCGGAAGATTTTCGGAAAAGAGAAATTCGTGGTTTTCTAGTCATTCAAATAAAATTGTCCTATTTTATAGTTAAGAATTTAAATGCCCCTTTAGTCCATTAATATTATATTTTTTATGCTGAAAATTTATTCCATCTGAAATATAGTTTTTTAAAAGATAAAAAGAGAAATTATTTATAAATAAGATGATTTCATATTTTACCTATCACCCCCATTCGGCTTAAAAATCTGTGACCCGTAGATGCGACAGAGAGAGAAAAATGCGAAGATTTATATATCTAAAGTATATACAATAGCTATATGGCGACAGAGATGATTACAGTCAAACTGGAAAATACTTTCTTGGAAGGAATAGATGATATTGTCAAAAAAGAAGGCTATCAAAACAGAACAGAGTTCATCAGGGCTGCATTGAGAGAGAAGATTGAAGAGGTGAAATTAAAGGAGGCTATGATGAGCATAGCGCATCTCAAGGGATCCGCAAAGAAAAAAACATCTGAAAGAGAATATGAAGACATTAGAAAAAAGGCGTTTGAAGAAATAGCCAGGAAAATTTAAAGTAATTCTTCTGGTTTGTAATGTTTAGAAATGTCTTCTAGTTTTCTAAAATCATTATCTCTTGTTATTAAGACTAATTTACTATCCCTAGCTATAATTGCATGCAGCACGTCTCCAGGAGGAACATTTCGTTCCTTAGCGATTTTCATGGCTTCTTCTCTCTGTTTTTTACTTGCAATAATTTTTTCAATAATCGCTTCAAATGGCTTCATCATTCCATTGATTTCTGCAATGGAGTAATTCATCTCTAATTCTCTGACTAACAGATCAGTTATAGCTAATGTTTTATTCTTTGCTTTAATTAATGAGAATAGCTTTAATGCGTATTCTCCTAATGGTTCGTTATTGTAGCCTTTTCTGTCTTCATAAAGATCCATCCAGATGGACGTATCAATGTAGTATTTTTCTGCCATAGTATGGTTATCTTAAAGACTGCTTATATAATTTGCTAATAAAAATAATTATTAAGAGATAAAACTGATTGAGTGATATATCATCTAGCCCATGTTATTATTTATCTTGCAGTAAGAGCAATTTTTTTAAAAAAGAAAGATTTATTAATTAGTATCTATTATAGGTACTATTATGGAAAGCAAGGAAGGAAGGGTTGCAGAATTATTTTTTGACAACCCCACCAAGGAATGGCATTTTGAAGAAATAGCCAGAGAAGCGAAGATTGCAAGAAGCAAAGCTGATGACTGGTTAAAGAAATTTATCAAAGAAAGATTAATCAAAAAGATAAAGAAGAGCGGCAAGATGCCTTATTACACAAGCAATTACTCTTCTTCAGATTTTAAGAACAAAAAGAAGATATTTGCCTTAAACAAACTTTATGAAACTGGACTATTGAATCATTTAGATTCCTTGAAAAAGGCTAAGACAGTAATTCTTTTTGGAAGCTTTTCACGATCAGACTGGTATAAAAATAGTGATATTGACATCTTTATCTATGGCAATCCAGAAGGACTAAGAATTTCAAATTATGAACTGAAACTGCATAGGGACATTCAATTGTTTATATGCAAGAATAAAAATGAATTAAAAAAACTAGGGAACGGCCTGATCAGAAATGTTATTAAAGGCAATATAATCAAGGGCAATATAGACTTTATCGAGGTGAATATTAGTGCCTAAATACCTTACTCAAGAAGAAGCATTTATGAAATGCGAAAAGGAAGGAAGATTTATTGTTACAGAGGAAATTGACAAGGAGAAGATAAGATCCACCATCAATATAGCTGATGCAGATGTTGCGTCTGCAGACTTAATAAAGAAGAAAATTACAAAGCAAAGCAACCATGCGAGAAACATCCAGAGCTAGATTTTAGCTGGGATTTTTTTGAAAAGGCAAGGACAAGAAGGAATGGGATTAATTATTACGGCATTGGAGTAAATTTTGATGACTGGAATGAGGTTGAGCTCCAGTTTAATCTTTATATTAAAAAATTAAATGATGAGATTAGGAAAAGGCTAAAATAGTAAATAAATTATGTACTCAATAAGATACTGAAAACAAAGAATAAATGCTTCCATTACAAATATCTCCTTTATCTCTCAAGCGCAGGAGAAATACAACCCTTGAAATGTGTACAATAATTATTTAAACTATCCAAATACCTAAATATCATGGACCTCAAATTAAGGGAGTATGATAAAAAAGATCTGGACAGGCATTTAGAATTATTCGTCATGAATGGAATTTGCCAAGAAATAAATGAAAAAATTAGAAAACATGAAGGAAGATGGTTAAAAAAGGTTATTAAAAACTATAAAAAAGAAAAGCCTGATTTTTACATTCTTGCAATAAACCTAAATGGCAAATTGATCGGCAACCTAATTGCTGAAAAAATCAATTACAGAAATAAAACTCTAGAGTTTGGTTTCTGGATAGGCAAAGATTATTGGGGCAAGGGATATACAACGAGAGCATTAAACTTATTTTTGAAGAAGATTACAAGAAAATTCAAACCTTTAAAGATATATGCTCATTGTAAAAGGAATAATATCGCTTCGGGAAGAGTCTTAGAAAAAGCAGGATTCAATCTTGAAAGTGAAAAAAAGAACATGAAAACATACTCTAAGTTAACTCAGTGCTATTAATCATGCACTTTTCTTCAAGGAAAGTTTTTTAAATGGCCATTAAAGCATCAATTCCATGGAAGGACTAATGCTGAACTTCAGGGGCGGAAAGCACACAAAATCCGATAATCAGATGATTATGGAGATGCCTGGAGTCAATACAAAGGAGAAGGCAGCTTCACTTATTGGAAAGACTGTAACATGGAAGAGCCCTGCTGGAAAGGCAATAAACGGCAAAATAACTGCAACACATGGAAGAAACGGCGTTGTGAGGGTGTATTTTGAGAAGGGAATGCCTGGACAGGCAGTATGCAGCAAGGTTGAGGTGAAGTAAGATGACAACATTAAGAAAAGGGCACAGCTACACAAATGTAAAAAGAGCTTATACAAGAAAAAGCAAGTTCAAGACAAAGGGGTATGTAAAGGCAATACCACCTTCTAAATTAGTAAGATATGATATGGGAGACTTGAAGAAATCATTTCCTTACAGGGTTGATCTGGTAAGCAAGCAGCCGATACAAGTAAGACATAATTCCCTTGAGAGCGGAAGATTAGTTGTGAGCAGAAGATTATCATTGGATTTAGGAAATAATTACTTCTTCAAGGTAAGGGTTTATCCGCATCATGTATTGAGAGAGAACAAAATGATAACAGGTGCTGGGGCTGATCGTATGCAGACTGGAATGCAGAGAGCATTTGGAAGGGCTGTAGGCATAGCAGCACAATTGAAGACCAAGCAGAAAGTGTTCAGTGTTTATGTTGAAGAGACTGATGTGCAGAAGGCTAAGGATGCACTGCACAAAGCGTTTTCAAGAATGCCTGGAAAGTATGGGATTGAAGTTGAGAAGGTTATACAGTAAATCCATATTTGCCTGTTAATGGGACAAAGACAAATTCTCCTATTGAATGCGTTGAGAAATTTTTTCCTTTTTTAATTCCTATTATCATCTTCTGTACATACTGGGTGCCTACTGGCGCAATTATTATCCCGTTCTTGCTTAAATGATTGATTAATGGCTTAGGCATTTCTGGACAGGCTGCTGTTATGATTATCCTGTCGAAAGGAGCGAATTCTTCAACACCTTCTATACCATCACGATGGAAGACATGAACGTTTTGATATTTTTTCAATCTTCTTTTTGAGTATTCGCATAACTCTTTTATGATTTCTGTTGTGTAGACAATGCCTTTATCTGCTAATTGTGCTAAGATAGCAGCTTGATAGCCTGAACCTGTGCCCACTTCCAAGACTTTATGATTTGGCTGGATATCCAATGCCTGAGTCATGATCATTACTGTTGTCGGCTGGGAGATTGTTTGATTTTTTTCAATTGGTAAAGCACGATCTTCATATGCATTATCTTTGAGATGCTCCGGCAGGAAATCTTCCCTTGGAACTTTTGCAAATGCGTCCAAGACACGCGGATCTGTGATGATTCCATGCGATTTCCAGTAATCAATTAATTTCTGTTTTTTGGGATGCATCTTGCGTGAACACCTTTTTTTCTGCGTTTGCTACACATGTTTTAACCAATGATTGATCTATGGACGTTTCCATGCTTTTTAATGTTTTTAAATCTGACTTTGTTGCGGGATGCTTTGGAATGAATAATGAACAGCAGTCTTCATGCGGCTCTATTGAAGTTTCATATGTGCCTATCTCTTTTGCCTTGTTGATTATTTCCTGCTTGTCAAAACAAACTAACGGGCGCATTATCAACATTGAGGTTGCTTCCTGGATGGAAGACATGTTCTCTGTAGTTTGTGAACTTACCTGCGCGAGGTTTTCTCCAGTTACAAGTGCTTTTGCTTCTTCTTTTCTTGCAATCATTTCTGCTATTCGCATCATATATCTTCTGTATAAAATGACCCGGTATTTTTTATCTGTTTTTGTCATGATCTGCTTTTGGATGTCTATGAATGGGATGAAATAAGCCTTTGATGATGGGTTATATTTAGACAGAATAGATGCTAGTCGTTCAACCTTCTGCTGTGATGCAATATTGGTGTATGGATGGCTGTGAAAATGGATGTAAATAGGACTGCAACCGCGCTTCATTGCATAATATGATGCTACAGGGCTGTCAATACCGCCAGACAATAATACTATTACCTTGCCAGATGCACCTACTGGCAGCCCGCCTAAACCAGGAATCTTTTCCTTATATACATAACAGAAGTTGTCAACAATCTCTATATGGATGCTTAATTCTGCATCTACCAAATCTATTGTCTTTTGATGATTCTTGATTAAATAATCGCCAAGCTCCTTGTTTATCTGGACGGAGTTCATTGGGAAATTCTTGTTTGATCTTTTTGTCAAGACGCGGACTGTTTTTGCCGGTGAATCTTTTATTAATTTTGAGATTGTTTTTTTCATCTCTTCCAAATCCTGCTTGATTGAACATGCGAACGAGAAGGATGATATGCCGAAGACATTGCTTAATCGTTTGGTGTATTCTTTTATGTCCGATTCTGATAATGAAGAGGGCTGAATGACTAACCTTCCGAAGATCCTTTTTACCTTGCCGAATGGCAATCCCTGGAGATGCTTCTGGATGTTGGTTATCAAAAGCTTTTCAAACCACGGCCTGTTCTTGCCCTTGATTGCTATCTCTGCGTAGTGGATTATGATAGTGTCCATATGAATAATGAGAATAAGATGCTTTTAAAGAATTATCGGTCTTGTTGAATTGGAATAATAAAACAAGAAATTGTCCCTTTCACTTGTTTTTATCTGACACTAATTATTTCTTGTACTCTTCAGTAATTATGAATTCTAAAGTACCATTTATTCGTATCATTGGAGCGCGTTTAGAAATCAACTCTTCTTCCAATGCTTTGTAAATCTCTGATGAAAGTGGGATATCAACAATAGTTTCTTGTCCTAGACCTAGAGAATTGTGTACCTTTGCCTGCGCAGTATAGTATGGTATTCTGCTATAGCTTCTGGTTTTTTGAATAAAGCTAACTTCTCCATTTAAAGTTACAGCTATCTTTTCCATTTTACCTGTATATCATGGCAGTAATCACGTTATTCAAATCAGCCCAGATCAAGGATGCAATAAAGATACCAAGGATAACCAACACCAAGACAGTCAAAACCTGCAGATATCGATTTGTGCGCCTCAATTCGCGGTTTGTGCGCTCAAGATTCTCCTGGCTAAATCCATATAATGTGTTGCCTTGCTCGTCCTTGTATACCATCTTTTTTCTCTGTACCATTTCAGATCGTTCTTTTTTGATTGGTCTTTTTCTAGCCATCTGTATCTCCTTTGCAGTTAGGATAAAATCATATATTCATATTTAAAGATTTATATATTGCAGCAGCTAAATCCCTGGAAATATTGCTAAAACAGCTTAAAAAGGCATAAAAACGGCATTATGTCAAAAATGCAGCAATATATCACCATTTTGAAGTGGTTACAAATCGAAAGGTTTATATATAAGTTATACTATGACTACTACTAGATAATAAGAACAAATAAGTTTTTATTATAGGAGAGAAAAGATGTTGTGTCAAAAATGTTCATATCAATGGGCGCCAAGGAAGGATACTCCAAAGGAATGCCCAAGATGCAAGACAAGATTAGATTATAAAGAAATCACGCAAGTGATTACAGGAGGTTTGATGTAAAATGACAGATAAAGATTCATTAGTGGACAGAATTGATGAATTTGTTGGAAAAAATATGCCCAGCTTAAGTGAAGCATTTAGTAAATACATTTCGCCTTTAGAGTTAAGTCCTAATTTTACATACGATGAAACTCATAAATTGAGAGGAATTGGTCTGGAAGGAGAACTTCCTGGGCAAACCATAGAGAGACAGATGCAATTACTATCTGAAGCTGAAGCAGTCGCTTTTGAAAGAGCAGTGAAAGATATGGCATATGAGCAAATTAAAGGAAAAGGATTATCTCCTAAAGATGAGTATCTTACTTATGAAAGACTCGTTAAGGAAATATCAAGAACATATGTTCAATCAAAGCAAAAGGATAAACAAAATCCTCTTGTAGAGAAGCTTTTGAAGGGGTCAGCCAAATAATCCCCTCTTTTTCTTTTTTCTAATTCATAATAGTAATTTTTTTCCATAACCTTAATAAATCTTATCATTCTAGCCTAGTTTAAGGATTGATAATATGGGACTATTTGATTTTATTGCATATGTATTTGGGGTTTATGAAGATAAAAGTATGCAGGGCCATGTTCATAAAGGTGAAGATATGCAGGGTCATCATCGTGCAAAAGAAGAGCATAAAAGGGCAGAAACGCCAGTTCATGACATATATAAGCACCCTAGGGGATTAAGAAATCCTGAAAGAATTGTAGATATGTACTTACAGATCAAAAGGCATGCTGATTCATTGCCAGAATGCAATGATGATACCTCTTTGGATGTTATCACAGACAAACTTATTAATGAAATACATAAGCTTAACACTGATTCAGAATCAATACGCGTCTTAGGCAAAACTGACCTTATCGAATGCATAGGTGATTTATTAAGACAAAGCGAAGGAAATATGGAAGTGGATGAGAGAAAAGTAGAAATAAAAAAGGTTATTAATTATGTTAGAGATGCTTTTGCTGCGCGCATAGGGAAGGATATGCTTGATTCATCAAAACAAACAGATGAAAGCCTGAAGATATTTGCAGCTAAAGATGTTGGGAAAAGATATTTGGAAAGTATTGGTTTGTGATTATCATCTTTTTTTATAGCTTTCTATGAAATATTTCATGTCGTTGACGAAAGACTCTGCCATCTTGCGATAATTGTCGTAATCCTTTCCTGAGATGGACTTGATGTCACGATGGGTTATTCCCTTGAACAGTTTGTATAATTCTTCCATTGTCCTTGCTGATTTCTTTGTTATATGGCCTTGTCCTGCAAGAACTTTATTGATCATGTCTGCGACGTGAACTGGAGAGGGCGGGATTTCCCCGACTACCATCAATGCAGAATGCGCAGCATCTATTGCAGCCCAGTATAAATCAACTGCAGCTGTCAAGATGTGTTGTTCTGATCTGTGCAATGAAGCAGGAGCCATTGTGAAGTATGTCCAGACAGACTCGTCAGTCGGGCGGATACGCCCTTGATCCAGCAATGCCTGGAGAGGATCGAAGAATCCTGTGTCAATCAATGCAACGCCAGAGCGGAGGATGTTGATTGCTACTGGGTCTCCTGCTCTCACGTATTCCCAGAATGCTGTCAATTTCATAGACTGAACATGCAGCCTTTTTGGGTCTGTTGCTGCTATTGCCTTTTCTGTTATTATCCTGTATGTTTCGACTAATTCCTTTGAGAAGCGGATACGGACGTCATCTAAAATAATTAAGATATCAATGTCCCGGCTTGGGCTCTGGATGTTACTGGCTGCTGAACCGAATAAAACCAATGCTGAGACAAATTTGCCAAATTCGTGATAAACTATTCTGGCAAACTTGCGGGCAAGCTCGAGGTCTTCGTTCAGATAGCGAGAAATGTTTTTTTGCTCCCTCTCTTTTACCTCAAACCTCAATATCTATCACCCCGTTCATAATTTTAAGAATTGAAGTATATAAATGTTTTTGTGAGCTGTTAAATCTCAATCGAAGCTGTTTTTGATTATGAAATGCCCTTAAGATATTCGATCATAAGCCTGATGCCAAAGCCAGTACCGCATTTGGGAGTGTAATAACGTGCTTTTTCCCACCATGCTGTTCCTGCAATGTCGAGGTGAGTCCATGGAGTCTTTTCAACGAACTTCTTCAAGAATATTCCTCCCATAATGGAGCCTGCATATGGGCCATATCCTATGTTGTTGATGTCTGCCATCTCGCTCTTTATTTCTTCAGCATACTCATCATACAACGGAAGCTCCCAGACACGTTCATGAGTCCTTTGGCCAGCATCAAATATTTTTTTGGATGATTCCTTGTCAGTTCCCATCATGCCTGCAACATACTCGCCGAATGAAACCATGATCGCTCCTGTCAATGTAGCGAAATCGATGATTCTTGAAGGTTCGATGTTCTTTTCAGTGTATGCCAATGCGTCTGCAAGGATCAACCTTCCTTCTGCATCTGTGTTGCCTATCTCAACTGACTTTCCCGAGTATGAGACGTAGACATCGCCTGGCTTGTATGAGCTTGGGCCAATCATATTCTCGCATGCTGGGATTACACCGACAAGATTAACCCTCATCTTCAACTCTGCGGCTGCCTTTATAATTCCAATGACCAATGCAGCGCCGGTCATGTCAAACTTCATTGTTTCGATGTACTTTGTCGGCTTGAGATTCAATCCGCCAGAATCGAATGTGATGCCTTTGCCAAGAATTGCTGTGGTATCCTTGGAAGAACCTGCGCCTTTGTACTCCAAGACTATGAACCTTGGTGGATATCTGCTGCCATTTCCTACTGCAAGAAGCAGATTCATTCCCATCTTCTTCAACTGCTTTTCGTCAAATACTGTAATTTTCAACTTGTGCTTTTTAGCGATGTCTTGAGAGATCTTTTCTATCATCAATGTTGTCATTACATCCGCGTTCTCATTTTGCATGTCGCGGACGAAGTTAGTTGCGTTGCATATTATCTGGGTTTCTGCAATTATGTCCTTGACATAGTCTGTCTTCTTGACAAGCAAATGCACATCCTTTATCGGCTTGTTCTTGTCCTTGTCTTCTGTCTTGTATTTCGTGAACTTGTAATTGCTTAACAAAATGCCTTCTGCTGCGGCGCGGATAGCATCCTGTTCCTTTATCTTGTCAAATGCAATCACTGCAGCGAATTTATCATGCTTCATTGCCTTGATTTTTTGCACGATGATTGAAAATGCGCGCCTTATCTTTTCCACATCCAGATCAATCTGTTTGCCTAGACCAACGAGAACCAAGTGCTTTGGCTTGATCTTTCCTTGGGTGTGCAGTAACAATAATTGATCCTTTTCTCCCTTGAAATCATTGCATTCGATAACTGAAGAAACCAACTGCTCATAAACAGTTTTATCTCTTTTTTTCAGAATAGATGATGCCTGCTCTTCTGTCAGAGGAACAGCAACTGTCATATCAACCTTTTCAGGATTGTCTGTAGTTGGTAGAATGTACATTGAGCACCTCTTATGTTAATCTTGACTGGGATTTTGTTTATATAAACGTTTCTTTTTCAATACTCATAATCTGTGGTTAAGTCACGTGGTGGCAGGCCTTCTTCATAACCTTGCAGAAGATGAAGCGCTTCCTGAAGGGATGCTGTTGCCTTTTTTGACTCGTAGTCTAGAATAGCTTGGCGCAATGCGTGGATAACCAGTGTTGAGCTGTGATGCAGTTCTTTGTCGCCCAAAGACTCTTCGTTTAGGCTGTAGATGTCGCCGATGTGCCTGCCTATGACATGCTTTTCCAACAATGTCGAGGCTTTCTTAAGCTGATCGCAGGATAATCTGCTCGTTTTAACTGATAATTTGGCAACCTTGTCTTTTTTAATATGGATGGAAAGCTTAAGAGAGTCTTTGCAGCCATTTTGATTATATGAAACTGCAGTGCTTATCTCGTGCACAGAAGGTTCTGCATTTGCGCTTTTTGCCTGCTGTTTTTTTGCTTTTTTTGGCATAAAACAATGTGCAATAGCATATTAATAAAGGTTGCTTTGCTGTCCGTAAAGCTTTATAAATCCACAATTTTGAGATGTCAAGGGGTTGTAGTGATGGTATTTGGATATAATGAAAGAAGACCCAGAAAAGAAGATTATGAAGCGTTTGTAGACAAATTCTCAAAGGGGCTAGAACAAATAAGCGGCTCGATGCCCAATGATGAGCTTTCTCTGATGCTGTATGGATCGTATGTCAGGGGAGATTATGTTCCAGGAAGAAGCGGCATTGATGCTGTTTTAATATTTCCTGATGATGTTGTGACTGACAAGACAGCAACCCGTAAGATATCAAAACTTCTGCATGAGATACTAATAGAAAGAAATGTAAAATTCAATGTAACTATCCTGGATTTAACTGTGATGAAAGATGGGAGATTCAATTATTTTACTGATGACTGCATTGATTACTTCAGGGAAGAGGGAAAGATAATCTTCGGGCTTGACTGTAGGGAACAGATGACCTGCCTTCAATTAAAAACCGGAGAAGAGAGCTCATTAAGCTATAACCTGAAAGAGGCCAGACAGGCCCTGCTTCTTGCCGAGCATGACAGCCATGCTGATTATGCTGGATTCTTGCAGAAGTTTAACATAACTCTTGATGCAGCAAGCAGGTGCCCGAAACAGATACTTTACTTGGTTGACGGCGACATAAGAAGGAACAGATTTTCCGCACTTGATGAATTAAATGAGAATTTTCCTGACATTAGTGTCGAGACCTTGCGAAAGATAAGATGCCTATATGATAATCCAGAGAAGCTTGACAGGCTTTATGAGCATCCGCACCATGTCCTTAGATTGCAGAGAGAGGCAGTAACATTCATGGAAAGCGTGATAAAGGCTTATATAGACAAATTTCCAATAGAAGACAAAAGATTATCTTCTGACGATTAAACTGAACGAAGCTTCCTTACCAAATCCGGCAAAATTGTTAGAACAAATTCAATATCCTTTTCTGAGGTGTATTTACCCAATGTAAAACGAATAGTTCCAGATGCTTTCTCTTTGGTTGACCCTATTGCCAATATGACATGAGAGGCGCTGATATTTCTCGAGGTGCAAGCAGAGCCAGAAGATGCGTAGATGCCAGAATCATTCAATGCAATCAACAATGCTTCTGTATCCAATCCTAGGAAGGTGATGCTGACATTGCTTGGCAATCTATTTTTTATTGGGCCGTTAAGATGAGAATTTGGAATCTTTTTTAATATTCCATCAATTAATTTTTCCTGAATATATCTCAACCTTTCAATCTCTTGGCTTTTATTTTGCTGCATCAAAGACAGTGCTGTCGCAAAACCGATTATTCCTGGAACATTTTCTGTGCCGGAGCGAAGATTATTTTCCTGACCGCCGCCATGAATCAATGGATGCATTGGAATTCCTGTTTTTTTGTAAAGCAGGCCAATACCTTTTGGGCCATATATCTTGCTACTGTTCAAACTTAACAAGTCAACATTTAATTTGTTAACATCAAGATCAAGAAGACCTGCCTGGCAGGCGTCTGTATGAAAGATTATTCCATGCGTTTTTGCTATCTTCCCTATACCTGCCAATGGCTGGATTGTACCAATCTCGTTGTTAGCATACATTATCGAGATTAATATTGTATTTTTCTTGATAGCTTTTTCAAGATCATTCAGATTGATGAAGCCTTCACTGTTGACTTTCAAATATGTAACTTCGACACCTTCATATCTCTCAAGATATTTGCATGTCTCCAAGACAGCCTGGTGTTCTATTGAGGATGTTATCAGATGATTTCCTTTTTCCTTGTTAGCGCGCATGAATCCCTTAATTGCGAGATTGATGCTTTCAGTGCCTCCGCTTGTGAAGATCAATTCTGATGTCTTGCAGTTAAGGATTTTTGATATATTTGCACGTGCTGCGTCAACTGCATCCCTGGCTTTCATGCCTAATGT